>NZ_JBEOXR010000050.1:0-65000 GCF_040296665.1 Streptomyces sp. NPDC002057 | reverse complement strand
CCGACGCTCTTCCGATCTGCGCGGTCTGCTCCGCAGACGCGACGCGCCGCCGCTACGCGGCGGTTCAACTGCCCTGCTTCGCAGGGCAGTTGATGGGGCGTCACTCCGTGACGCCTGGTTGGATCGCTCCGCGATCCAACCGCTGGAATTCGCTCCGCGATTTCCAGAAAAGCGGCTGGCTAGGAGGTGCGGTCCGCCTGCTTTTCGACTTCTGTCGATTTCGCAATTCTCACGGAATGAATTCCTATTCAGGAATTCATTCCGTGTCACCGTCTTTCGGCGTTTTCCGGAGACGGCGAATTCGCAGTCCCCGATCTGCTCGTCCGGGGCGTGACGCCGATGGTCAGTTCCTCTGGCGACCTGTATGGGATGCGGAGTCGGGCTCGATCGATAGGATGCAGAAAAACTTAGGCGATCTTCGAAAGCTCGGGGGCTCCCTCCTCTCCACGCGATACCGCTCTTCCTCAACTGGCTTACATCTATGGCGAGTTCAGTTTTCAGAGGCGTGGGGGCAGGCTCTAGGTCCGCGTGTTCCTGGCTGGGTGACCTGCTCTGCGCTTTGGACTCCGCTAAGACCTGTCCCGTAACGCGAGAGTCGTGTCCCCCGCATTAGCGCGACAAGGCTGGCCACTACTGTGTCGAGAGGCCGAGGGGTATCAATCTTGGGGGGGACCAGTGGGTCGGAGCAGCATGCCGATAGAGAACCGGGGCGACACCGAGCTCTGTCTCTTCATCGAGCCGTACTGCGAGGACTACTGGATGAAACCAGGGGAGGCGTTCACAGTCCGTTCTGAGGCGGAGGGTGTCGATGTCTGGTTCGACACCTATGTCTCGAAGGGCTGCGTCACCGTGTGGCTGTATGAGGATGGCGACCCCTACAAGATCGTTGGCGACTACGCAGTCGTCGATGCGAGCGGCACTCGGCTGGATTCCGGACATCAGAGGCCCCGCGGCCAGCGCTGGTCGGCCGCCGGTCCGATAATCGACTGACACTGGCCGACCCCTGCGTTATCCGCTCAAGGCCAGATTGTGCAGGCGGGCGATGTCGAGCATCGCGCGGTGAACGCCTTCGTCTTTGAGTCGGCAGTCACGCAGTATCTTCCAAGCCTTCATTCGGGCGAAGACGTGCTCGACGCGGGCTCGAACCTGCTTGTGTCCACGATTGTGCTCCACCTGCCATTTGGCGAGCACTCCGCCCTTGGGGCGACGGTGCGGGATGACGGGGCCGGTGCCCGGGTATCCGCCGTCGGCGATGACAGTCGCCATGCCGACGGCTGCCTCGGCACCAGACTCCGTCCAGGCCTTGCAGTCGTTGCGACTTCCGGGAAGGGGCCTGCCGACCACGACGATCAAGCGGGTGTCAGCATCGATGACGACCTGGTGGTTGGTGGAGTACCTGTAGTTCTTCGACTTCTCAGCGATGGAATGATCACGAGCCGGTACGAGAGTGCCGTCAACGATCAGGACGGCGTCCCTGGGGAAGCGTCGTCGCTGTTGGAGCGCGAGGAGCGGTCCGACATGATCGATGATGCGGCCGGCCGCAGACTTGGACACCCCGAACAGCGGCACGAGCTGGCGCAGCGTCAAGTTAGTTCGCCAGTAGGCCACGACCAGGAGGACTCGGTCCTCAAGCGGCAACCCCCACTGCCGGCCTGGTCGTACCGTGCCCGCGCCGTTGCGGCGCAGCATCGTGATGAGCCTGCGGAAGTCGCGCGGGCGCAGCCCACTGAACGGGGCTATCCAAGACGGTTCCGATGCCGTGATCACACCAGCCACCGCAAAACCATCTCAGCTGCAATCGGAGTTACGGGACAGCCCTTAGGGCGTTCCGGGTGCTCGCTTTTCGACTTTCTGTCGATTTCGCAATTCTCACAAAATAATTCCTGTTCAGGGATCCTATTCTATTTCTCGAAACTATGGATCTTTAGGCTCCTCCGGATTCTCAACAGTCCCTGATTGCGCAGAAGGTGAGTCCGGCTTAGCAGACGCCCTCTGTAGCTGTCGCGGGTATGCCCAAGATCGCCCGGTGGTACGGGTCCGTGTGAGAAGACGGGGAGGTGTCGAAAGCACCTGCCGGAGCCCCGCGTGAGGCTGCCGTCGAACGTCTCCTCGGTCTGGAGGCCGCCGGTGAGCTGACATCAGCTCACGTCCGCCTCGTGGCACAGGCTCTGGGGCCGTTCGCAGCGGACGGTGTGGCGGTGGCTCGCCGCGGGGCGGGAAGGCCGGCAAGCCGTATACCTGCAAGGCGGTTCACTGTGACGGCGGAGGTATGCGCACTGCTGGCACTGTGGAGCGGGAACGCCTCACAGGTCCATGCCGAACTCGTCGGGCGTGCTCGGACCGATCCCGTCCATGGGGCCGGTACCGTCGCTGGCCACCCTGCACCGGGCGATACGACGGGACCTGACAGTGGGTGAGCGGGCAGGACTTCGCAACGGCGAGAAGGCGAGGCGCACGCATGATGTCTTCGCCCGTCGGCCTGCGGCCCATCGCAACGCCGTGTGGGAAGGGGACCACAAGCGGGTCCCGGTTGAGGTCGATGTCGAGGGCGAGCTGGTATGCCTGTGGGTGACCTGGTTCATCGACTGTGCGACGAAGGTGATTGTCGGGGTAGCGGTCACCCCGCACACACCCAGCCGGGACGCCGTCCTGGCCGCGCTACGGGCCAGGATCGACCGGCGCGAACCTTACGGGCCGGCCGGAGGGCTGCCGTCGGTGATTCGGGTGGACCGGGGCAAGGACTTCCTGTCCAAGACTGTCACGAACGCCATGGGCGCTCTCTCAGTGGGAGTATTCGGTCTTCTCGCTTACACACATCTGAAAGGCACCATCAAGGCACTGAACAATGCGGTCGAGGTAATGCATTTCAAGGGTCTCCCTCGCTACAGGCGCCGTCAGAGACTCGCCCAGGGAGATCCTGCCGACCCTGACGCACCCGCGTTGTCGTTCAGCGCATTTGTGGCAGGACTCCTTGCATGGGTGTCATGGTGGAACGCCCGGCACCGCCCCGCAGCGCTGGACGGCAAGACCCCTCTCGAAGCCTGGGCCAAGGACCCCACCCCGCTGGTCGAGGTGCCCGCCGAGTGGCTGGCCCGCTTCGCCCTGGAGGACGGCGGGCGGGAGCGGACCATCACGACCAACGGCATCCGCTGGCGTCGGCGTTCCTACATCGCCGCCTGGATGGTGGGACGTATCGGGACGCCTGCCCCACCACGACGACGTCCTGGAGGTCTTCGACCCGCAGGACAAATATCTAGGCAGTGCACGGCTGGCCAATGCCGTTGGCGCGGAGGAAGTCCGGGCCCTCAAGGCCGCGAGGGCCACGGCCGCGCGCGTCGGCTCCGAGCGGATCTGAAGGACGGGCCGGCTGGGTATGGCAAGACGATGGCTGTGAACTCCGCGCTGCGGGCCCTGGCGCCCAAGGACACGTACCGGTTGGAGCTGCGGTCCGGTCCCACACCGCGCGGCATCCGGCACGGGCTGTTTAAGGCTCTGCGGCTGCCTGGTGAGCCGCCGAGCAGGCTGATCGAGTTCGATGCGCTGTTGAAGGAGGCGGTGGCCGAGCGGTTTCGGGTCTTGGTGTGTGATGAGGCGCAGTGGATGAGTCGTACGGGGTTCGAGTTCTGGCGGTCGTCTGTGGGACGACCGGCACACTGACATCGCTGTCGTGTTCGCCGGGGGGACAACTGCTACAAGGTGCTGCGGCGTGAGCCGATGCTCGCCTCGCGGATGTACATCTGGCAGGAGTTCGAGCGCATCCCCATGGCTGAGGTCTGCCAGGTGGTCACCGCTTTCCATCCTGTGTGGGCGAACGCGGAGCCGGATCTGATCGAGGCGGTCGATGCCGAAGCGGCGCATGGAAGTTTCCGGAGCTGGGCCTCGTGTGGTCGACAATGAGCGCATGGACGTCCCTGAGCTGCTCGAATCCGCCTCCCTGCTGGTTCCCGAAGAGACCGCCACCGAGAACGACATCACGGTGCGAGACATCTGGGACTACCTCGTCCACGACGAGTGGGAGATCGCCCTGGGCCTGCTGGAGGAACTTGGGGACGGGCGCTCGCTCCCGCTGGCGTTCTGGGAGAAGCTCGCCGAAGCAGCTGAGCAGCTCCGTCTGGAGCGGAGCGCGGCCTGGTGCCATTGGCGGTGCTCCGAGATCCGCAATGGCGTGATCCGGGCGGATCTGACGCTCCGTCCTGCGGCCGAGGCGCGACGCACGACGCCGATCTCCGGCGCGGGTGTGCTGCGACCCATGTGGGACATCGGACACCTCTCGCCCACCGGTGGACGTGCGGTGAGCATCGCCTCTCTCTGGGTTGAGGACATGCCCGTACTCGAGCCCGGCGGGCGAGCCACGGTTCGCCTCGTGCCCCTGACTCCCTCCCACTGGACGCACCTCCAGCCCGGCCAGCGGATCACCATGCACGAGGACCGAAGCGTGGGCGGCACCGCAATCATCCTGGACGTTCACCCTCCTGCCATCGTCCTGGCCGCGCAATGACGTGGTTGGCTCACGGCCTTCCCGCTGGTGGACGTGTCTCCGTAGTTGGTGGAGCACTCACAGGAGAACGCCGATACGCATCGCATACTCATCAACGCCGACCACCCGTGGGATCTGCGGTTGAGGCTCTGAGAGAGCGTTCACCAGCTGGAGGACTGTGTTCCGGGGCCTCTGAGACGTCGGCCAGTCAGGCATCGGCGGTTGGCCAGGGCGAGGCCGGCCTCGGCCAGCGCCGACCGCATTCGCTCAGTTCGTTGGCTGTATCGAGGCGTCCGGCCCGCGATCTGTTCAACGAACGTCCGCCGCCCGCAGGAGACGTCCTAGCCGGTGAAGCGCCGGACACGAAACTGCAGCATCGCCCGCGGTCCCACCACGGGGAGGTCAGCAGGAAACCGCGCCGACGATCGCGGCGTGTCCCCTTGGCTTGACGTTGAGCTGTTCCAGGGCCTTGGCCCTGTTGCCGAGGTCGGGGTCGCGGGGGATGTTCAGGCCCTCGGTCAGGGGGCCCCAGGAGCGCTTCGCGTCCGTACTCGCGGGTGGCGCCCACGGGTCGGCGGCCTCCCGCACCGGCGCAGCGGCGGGGGTGGGTGTGGCGGGCGCGGGTGTGGTGGTCGGTGCGGTACGCGGTTCGGTGGCGGGTGTGGGGACACGGGGGTCAGGCGGCGCGGGGGTGGGGGTGTTGGTGGCCGCCAGGGCGGCCGGGGCCGGGGTGGAGGTCGCCGCCGGGGCGGGGGGCGCTGCCGGGGCGGGGGGATGCTTGGGTGGCGGCGGTGGTGACGGCGGCGATGGCCTGGTTGACGCCTGTGCCGGCGGCGTGGGCGTCGGTAAGGACGCGGGTGACGTCGATGCCCTGGCGGCCTTGGCTCCGGATTTCTCCCATGCCTTGCGGTCGTTGCGGTTCCCGGCGAGCGGTCGGCCGACAACGACGACCAGGCGGGTGTCGGCGTCGACGACGACCTGGTGGCCTCGGTCACCTGCCAGGCACGGATTCCCCGAGTACCTCCGCACCGACCTGTCGCGCCAGCCACTCCGCTCGGGGGAGGTCCCCGAACTTGGACAGGTGCACAAACACTGTGTGCTCATCGGCGGGAAGTTCCCCGTCAATTTCGAGGCTGTTGAACACCACTTGGACTCCTGAAGAGGGGGTACGCCCTTGAGTCACCCATGATCGCCACGATGTCACACCCGTCGAAACTGGCCCCAGGTGTGCGGTGCAGGAGTACGCGAGGGCAGCTCTCGGCCGTAGATACGAGACAGCCTTAGATGGCACGGGCGTTGTGACCGATGACAGCTTCACCACATAGGACGCGGGCTTAGTTTTCATCAGCTGAGTCTATGGCTCCGAGGGGATCGAATGACGGTTTTCCCTCGATAACGGGCAGATAGATCTCATCATTCAATGCTTTCCACAGGAATTCCGTGAATGACATATCAAAGGTCACCCACTCCCCCATCTCGACCACCACACGCCACCGACTGCATTCCGGACCCGGGGGAGACAGAAAGAGGTAGTTTCCGCCGTGCGAACGACCGATGGCGATACAACCACCTCGTTCCGGGTGGAGCGGAAATGGTTTGAGTTCAGGACTTCTTTCGGCGAGGGTCGAGTAGGCGGAGTACGCAGATCGGAGCAGCAAATCAATATTCAGTCCGTTTTCCAGGTCACCTTTCGGGTGGAATAGGAGGAATTGATTGTTGAGGCATCCTGAGCCGTAGACCGAGATGAAGTTTTTGTAGTCCGCCGGAAGCCTAAGCGATATTCGCTGCTCGAAATCCGTCCAGTCCCGATCGACATCTCCATTACGTCGAGGGGGGCCAATGATGCCGTGGAACCGAGAGATGTCCACCAAGGCTCCTTTCTCCGCAGTTCACGGCGCTGATCTGAAATTGAGCGAACGGGCGGGACCTGGAGGGCGTGAGAGCCCGACGGCTACACGCCCCGTTTTACGAACCGTCACCCCGGCGCGTCTGAGGTTGTCGCTATGAGTCTGCGATGTAGAGCGCCAAGAACACCAGACCGCTGGCGAACATGGAAATTCTGAGTGGATTAACACTGGTTGCGCCCTTTTTCTCGCGCATCTCAACAACGATCGCGGCACAGATGACGCCGACCAAAATCCCGAAGGAGAAATCGACAGCACGATCCATCTCCCCGACCCCCCTCCCCGTGTTCGCTGGAACAATTCAGGATAGCCATCTTCCCCATCGCATCACCACGACCGGATAGAGCGAGATGCTGGACGCCAGCGCGGACCCGGCGTACACAGGCGAACGTGCTCATCGGCGGTCTGAACCTGGAGGCCGCGGGCGTAGGCTTTCGAGGATGCGGATAGGTGAGCTGGCCAGGCGCACGGGCGTGAGTCCGCGCTCGCTGCGGTACTACGAAGACCAGGGGCTGCTGACCAGCTCACGCTCCGGTGCGGGGCAGCGTCACTATTCCGATGCTGCGGTCCAGCGCGTCTCGCTCATCCGGCAGTTGTTCGACGCGGGGATGTCCAGCCGGGTGATCGCGACTGTGCTGCCGTGTGTGGACATCCCGGGTGACCTGGGCGTCGCCGAGGAGACGTTCACAGCGATGATGCGCGAGCGCGATCGGATCGACGCCGACATCGCGCACCTGGTCGAGACCCGGGACGCACTCGACGCGCTGATCAGGGCCAACAGCCGGCACCGGGCGGAGCTGTCCACGGGCCCGGAACCGGCGGCGCAGTCGACCTGATGCTGTGACCCGCGCCTCAATCCGTTGCCTCTGACATCAATGTCAGAGGTGAGGATGGCGACAGGGCCCGGAATCACCGGGCTGGTCGTACGAAAGGCGGCGGAAGATGGGGCAGGCATGGGGTTTCGGCAGGCACGGCGGGCCCGAGGTGCAGGAGTTCTTCGACCGGCCCGATCCCGTACCCGGTCGCGGTGAGGTGCTGATCCGGGTCGACGTCGCCGGCGTGAATCCCCTGGACCACCTTCTGCGTTCAGGTCTGGTCGACGGGCTCGACGGCGGGCGTCCGTTTCCCCGCGTGCTCGGCATGGAGGCAGCCGGAACCGTTCTCGCCCGGGGCGAGGACGTCAACGGGCTCGAGGTGGGCGACGCGGTCTTCGGCTTCGCCCTGACCGGCGGCGGCACCTACGCCGAGACGACGGTGCTGTCCGCGCCGAACACCGCGCGCATCCCGGCCGGTCTGTCCGCAACCGTGGCGGCAACGCTGCCGGTGGCCGGGACGACCGCTGTCGACGTGCTCGACCAGCTCGGACTCCCGTCCGGTGCCACCGTCCTGGTCAACGGGGTCGGGGGCGGGGTCGGCCTCGCCGTCGCCCGGCTGGCCATCGGGCGTGGGCTGCCCGTGATCGGCATCGGGAGTACCGCCAAACGCGAACACGCCGAGGGCATGGGTGTGCTGTTCATCGACTACACCACCGAGGACATCGCCACCGCGGCACACCAGCTGGTTCCGGGCGGCTTCGACGGGATCGTCGACCTGGTCGGAGGCACCTCGCTGCGGACGGTCGCTCCGCTGGCGCGGGATCCCCGCAACGTCCTTGCCGTGAGTGATGCGTCCGTGTCCGAGCTCGGTGGGCGATTCGTCGAGCGTCGCGTCGACCGCGAGAACCTGGAGCGGTCGGCCCGGCTGGCCCTCGACGGAGTCCTCGCCCCCGTCATCACCGCGGTCCATCCGCTCTCCGAAGCCCCGGCCGCCCTCGCCGCCGTCGAGAACGGTCACACCTCGGGCAAGGTCGTCATCAAGGTGGCATGAGAGGCACACCGGCCGCCCCACGCCGTCGACCGTCCATGCGGTCCTGGCGGGGACTCGTGGTCAGCGCATCGTCAACCGGACACGTTCACCTTTACTGAGTTGAGGACGTTCACGCGTATGGCGACAGCGCTCCGCGTGAGCAGAGATCGCCGAGGCCTGTTCCTCAAAGGGGTCATTTCTTGCGCGGCCACGGATCGTCGGCTTCGTTCGGCAGTTCGGTGTCGCCGTCCTCCCAGCGGCTCAGCCAGTTGCATCGGGTGCACGCGTAACGCGAGTTCACGCCGTGGATCCGGCAGCCGCAGCTCGGGCATTCGATCGCCGTGATCTGCGCCGGCGACAAGGGCGGCCTCTTCGTCGGCACGGAGGTGTTGCGGCGGGCCGATGAGGCTTCGGAAGGGCGTGGCGTCACAGATCGACCGTAGCGGGACAGTGAGGCTCGCAGCCATCGCGTGGCGGCCCTCCCCGCCCTGCTTCCAGGCGGCCAGGATCGGGCGGAGGGTCGCGGGGCGGACCGCTCGGCTGGTGGGGCCGGGGGCGGAGCCTCTTGTGGCAAGGCGGCGTTCGATTCGGTGCGCGAGGTGTTCGCAGAGGTAGGCGCCGTTCCAGCTGCTGTCGGCCTGGATGGCTGACAGCTGCCCCCCTCCGAGCTCCCCAACGGGCGGCCGGTTGAGATGTGACGCTCCGTCACTCACCCCTTGGTCTCAGCGTCACTCACCCGGCGGAGGGAGGGAGATCGTTCCGGCGGCCGACGCCACCCCTGTGCGGTCGATGCGACGTTCGGAGCATGACCAGGGTGGAACGGACGATGAAGGTGCTCTGGAGCGGCTGGTGGCGGCGATGGCCGCGCTGGGTGGCCTGGGCATCGGTGCTGTGGGCGGTGCTGTATGCCGTCTTCGGCCTGGCGTGCGCGCTGAGCGGGACCTCGTTGCTCTCGTACGGCGGTGACGCAGGGGGCTCCGGGCTGGGTTGGGCGGTCATGGCGGTGGGTGTGCTGGCGGCGCTGAGCAGCGGGGCGGTGGTGCGGTACGGGCTGCGGCCGGCGTTACGGGTGCTGCTCTGGGTGACCTGCGGGCTGGCCGGCATCATCGCGTTCAGCCTGCTGATGGATGTGATCACGCTGGTGGTCGGTCAGGGAGTGGACAGCTGGGCTGCCGCTGCGAACAAGGCCCTGGCGGCGGTCGGGGCGGTCCTGCTCGCGGCCACGGCCCGGTCCGGCCGCCGGTCTGCTGGCACTGGCATTCGAGTGCCGTCCACCGCACCACGGTTCGCGCAACTCGCCGCCTGGGTGGGGACGCTGGCCTTCGTCCCGTACGCGGCGATGAAGTGGGTCTGGGCGTCGGGCGGCACGTTCGCGGGGATCACTGGTGAGGAGATGCTCGCGGTCTCGGAGCGGAACGGTGCCTCAGGGATCTTCCTCACCCTGGAGTCCTGGGGGCTGGACCCCACCGCTCTGCTGGCCGTGCTCGGCGTCTTCCTGCTCTGGGGCCTGGTCCGCCCGTGGGGGCAGGTCTTCCCGCGCTGGACGCTGTTCCTGCGCGGCCGGCGGGTGCCGCGATGGCTCCCGCTCGCCCCGGCTCTGCTCGGCGCCGCCACGCTCGCGCCGTACGGCGTCGTGGGGATCGGGTACTTGGCCTTGGCCACGGCCGGCGTGGTGACGATGCGGCGCGGGGACTTTCACTCCTCCGGCGACGCGCTGCTGGTCGGCTGGATCGGGGTGGTCGCCTTCGCTGCCTACGGAATCGCCCTGACCGTCGCGGCCCACTCGTACTGGCTTCGGACGCGTCTCCACCCGTCCTCCTCTGTGCAGACGGCCCACCGGTCCTCGCCTTCCTCCAGCCAGGGTTCGGCCACCGGCGGGCGACGCCGTCGGCGATGAGGTTGAGGACGGTGACACCCAGCCGAGATCGAAGGCGCCGTGTCGCTCGTGGGCCGGTCCTGGGAGCGGCCACGGGCGGCTGCTGCGGGGAGTGTGGGTGAGATGCGGGAAGCTGTTCTGTGCGTGTGGTGGGATGGGAGCCCCAGTAGTACCCGCTGGTCACGTCCATCGCCCTGAAAGGGCCTCAGGAGAGCACCCACTGGGGTGGGTGTCCGGGGTCGGCTGGGCAGGTGAAGACGTGCAGGTCCCGGTCCCGGCCGAAGCGGAGACGGGTGGGCTGGGTAACGGACCGGCCGCCCCGGATCGAGGCCTTGCCCCGGAGGGACGGGTCGCGGTCCTCCAGCGGCATCCAGCTGTGCGAGTCGGCGTCCATCTCGTCGCCGCCGGCGGTCAGCAGCAGCCGCATCGGGGTCGCGCAGGACGTGCAGCCGACGGTCAACGGGCCCGTCGACGCCCAACTGGGATAGCCGCCGACCCTCCAGCCGGGTGGGATCGACAGGTCGCTCTGGTAGCTGGTGGCGTCGCGGCCGTGCTCCGCCGCCTGGGCGTCGTCCCAGGCGTCGATGAGGGCGATCAGCGGGGCCGGCAGCGTGTCGTCCTCCGCCCAGGGATAGGTGTCCACCTGTTCCGGGTGCAGCACGCACGGCTCGGGGAGTTCGTCCTCCCACCGGAGCAGGGGCACTTCGGGCGGCGCGGCGAGGAAGCGTTCCGCGCGTTCGGTCTCCGCCGCCCGCCGCCACCGCAGGAGGTAGCGGCGCTCCAGGTACGGGCCGTGGGTGGACGGGCAGCGGAAGAGCTGTACCAGGTCCGCGCCGTTGGGCCCGGCCGCCAGGCCCGGGATGTCCCGGCGGAAGAACTGGGCCAGCCCCACGAACGGCACCGATCCGTTCTTACCGGGTGCGTCGGCACCGGGCCACGGGTGGCTCCGCGGCCGGACGCCCGCCGCACGGGCGCTGCGGATCTCGTCCGGCACGTACCCCTCGGTCTCGTGTGGGTGAGGCTCGTGGCAGACCGGCCACGGCTCGCTGTCCGGCCACAACATCGGCCCGCCGACATGGCTGTCGCGCACGCCGGGCTGTCCCGGCCGGGGGTGCAGGCGGGTCGTCCGGCCCCGGTAGGAGGCCAGTTCCGGGAACACGGCCTCCACCGATATCGGTCTGGGCGGCGTGGTCCTGGTCATGCGCAGACCGTATGCGGCCGGGAAGTCGTCGCGCGAACGGATTGCCGCATGCCGTCCGGCTTTGGCGGAGGGCGCCTAGCCGTCGTTGTTCTCGTTCTGTCGGGTGGCGGGTGGCGGGTGGCGGCTGGCGGCGAGGGCCTTGGCGGCGGTCCGCCGGATGCGTTTCGTCCGGCCCGACTCGGTCAGGAGATTGGGGGTTGCAGGGTCCTGTCACTGGTCAGAGTGGGTGACAGGGGGTGTGGCACGAAGCGTGTGACAGAGGGGTTGAGGGCCCGGCAGTACTCCGCACAGAGCGCTCGGGTGCCGGTCCGCCTCGCCCGCGCACGCCACTATCGGCGCGAGTTGTGAGCGACCCTAGCGACCCGCATCCGGACCCGCACCGCCGGTGCCGGTCCGGGGCCGGGTGAGGCAGGTGAGCGCGGAGGGCCGGCCCGTTGGGGGCAGGATGGCGGTCCAGTCGTACGCGGGTCGGCAGGGAGTTCGTCTTCGTTCACGGCCCTTCCGCCAACCCTTGGGGCGTCCTCCAGCGCGGGGCGTCGTCGTCAGGGACGTCCGGGGACGCGAAGTGGAAGGGCACGCGAAGGTGGTCGGCGAGCGCCCGGCCGGCCTCGGCGGCGGCAACACCAGGAGGACGGCCGTCGGATCGGTGGTAGACAGTCGCCAGGTGGGCCTCTGTATCTGGGGCGTCCAGAACCGCGACCAGGAGCACGAACCAGTCGTGCACGGTATCGCCGTCCCAGAGCGCCTCCACCGCCACCACACGGCCGGGGAGAGCCGCGGCGCGGGCTGCGAGCGAGGGGAGGTCCAGCGGATCAGGCGGCGTGCGCTGCACGCGGTCGCCCAGAGCCTCGTATCGCGCGTGGACCACCCGCTCGGCTTCGTGCAGGCCGACCCCCAGTGGGCGCAGCGCCTCCCAGACGGACCTGACCGCCGACAGCCGGCGGTCGCGCAGCACGTCGGCATCGACCTCTCGGCAGGTCCGCTCCTCCAGGTAGGCCCACCAGCCGCTCACTGGGTCACCAGCCGGGATCTCAGGGTGCGCGTCATAGGTTCGAACGTACGCCAGGGCTCGGTGCCTGCCCCGGCCGCCCTCCTCGTGTGCTGTTGAGAGTGGGGTTCTGACTCGACTTCCGTGTTCTGCAGTAGTCACGGAGTGTCTTGCGACTGCCCAGTGACGTCCCTTCGGCTGTACGCCTGAGCCTCCCTGGTAGAGCTTGTCCAGCACCGCTGTTGGTCCTTCTCCGGTTGCTCCACCGGTAGCGCGTTCCGTACGCCATAGTGGGAGCGACGGAGCCGGACGGGGGATCTTTCATGATCGAGCAGGCCTACCTTCTGCCAGCGGACGTGACCATCCCGGCGGTCGCGTCGTTGCGGACCCGGATCGGGGCCGCGATCGACAACAATCCCGCGCCAGGCGTGGGAAGCGTCCTCGACCGCGTCACGTTCTGGTTGCAGCTGCCGACCGCCACGACGTTCACCGGCATGCTGGACAAGCTCTGCGAGGCCCGCGGCAAGCGCGTAGGGACGGCCCTCAGCTCCCCCGGAGCAGGGGGGTTGTACGACCCTGCGGATCTGTCAGCGGCCGGGGACATCACGGCCAAGTGGACCGCGATCAGCGAGCGCCTGCACGCCGACCGCGCCGTGACCGTCAAGGGCCCGACCGACCACGTCGGCGGATCCAAGAGCCTGTTCATCCAATCGAACGGGGCCGGATTCCACGTGATCGTGCTCCTCGCCACGGGCAACGACGGCGGCCCCGGCGGGCGCCCCTTCTTCCTGGCCTTCGACCCCGACGTCAGTGCCGCGACAGAGGCCCGGCAGACGTGGACGACCAAGAGGACCGTTGGCGACACCGTCGCGAAGGTGTCCGCGCTCACGCACGCGGACGCCATCGCGCACATCAAGCTCATGCTCCTCGGCAACGACCCGAACGGCTTCGGCCCGCTGATCCGCAAGTACTACGTCGACACGGCCGCGGGCTTCCCCGCGATCTCCCGGGCCGGGACCGGTCAGTAGCCGTTGCGGCGGGTGGCCTCCCGGGCCCGGGGCATCCCTCGCGAGCGCGGTGGCGACGGCAGCGTCTGCGCGAGCCTGGGCGATCGTGGCGGTCTCCGGCGCATCCGCTCTGCCGTGGCAATCGTCCACTGACGCGCTGTCACCGTTGCCGCTGCCGCTGCCGCTGCCGTTGCCGTTGCCGTTGCCGGCTCTCCAGCCCACCCGGCGCCGTTCGTAGGAACCATCGAGGCTGTCGGTGGTGGGTCCCCAGCGCAGAACCCCGAACCGGCCGCGCAGGTGGTAGTCCGCCACGGGCTCGTCGTCGTACCCCGCGCGCTGCATGAGACCCCGGTGCGTGGCCTCGGCGGACACACCGGCGAACGGCAGGGGAGAACCCTCACCGGACCGCAGCCGCGGGGGCGGCGGACCGCCGGCGCCGGACGTTCGACGAGCCTTCGGGAGTACCCGCCGTGCTTGCCTACGCGGGTGAGGCGACAGGCCAGGTGTACTCGAGCTCGGGCAACTCGAATCCTTCCTCGAACCGGCAGACGCGTTCGTCAGTGCGCAGAGCGCCATGCCGCTCGTAGAAGGCGATGGCGCGTGTATTGGCGCGCAGCACTTCCAGGTAGACCGAGCTGTCCGGGTGTTCGTCGGCCGCCCATGCCAGGGCGTGCGCCAACAGTCGGCCGCCGATCCCGGACCCGGTGCGGCCCGGCCTGGCGTGCAGGTTGTCCAGCAAGAGCCGACCGCCGGATTGAGGGATCACGTACGCGAAACCCGCCACTTCGGCCGCCTCCTCAGCCACGAACAGCGCCGCCCCTGGGTGCGGCTCGTCAAGTCGGCGGGTCCAGAGCTCCAGACGATTCTCGAGGAGTGGGCCAGCCAGGAAGCTGCTGGGCATGATTTCCGCATACGCCTTGCGCCAGCTCTCGGCATGCAGCGCCGCAACGTCGGCCGCATCGCTCCTGCGGCCCGTTCTGATCTCCATGGGCTCCAGAGTCGCCCATGAGCAGGAGCGAAGCCACATCAGGGCAGGTGAAACGGCTAACAGTGCCTGGCGGTCATGGTGGTGGTGTCCATCGGCGGTCGCACAAGCTCCGCCGCCTTCAAGGCGAGAAGCAGGGGAGGCCGACGTGACCGTGACGGTAGGAGGTCGGCGAGCTGCCCGAACCGCCTTCACGCCGAGCGGCCCGCACCGGGCGGTGCGGGCCGCTCATCCGCCCAAGGACCCACCGGAAGGGTGGAGATGGGTCAGGCGTCGTCGTGGGGTCCGGCGCGGACGATGAGGGCGACCAGGACGAGCAGGACGGTGGCGAGCTTGATGACGTCGGCGGCGGGCCAGCCGTCGTTGAGGGCCAGGACAAGGATGACGACCACGGCGTAGGGCCAGCTTTTGCGGGTGGGCCCGGGCGGGGCGGGTGCAGGCATGGAGCAACCTCCTGACAACTCGGTCGGATGGGTGACTCCAAGGTGACGTGGCGTGAGATTGTTCGGTCGGGGCCGGAACCGTTGCCGCAGGTGACGGGCGAAGTCTGCGAACAAGGCCCGGAGGTTGTTCACAGGTTTCCAGCGCGGTGGGGGGCAAGGTGCCGGAGCAGCGACGTGCGGCAGGCCGAAGGCTGACGGAACTGAGGGGGCTGACCGAACAGGCCAACGAGCTGGCCAAGTGGGTGCGGGCGATCACCTTGAACATGACGGTGGCCGATCTTTCGAAGAGGTTCTCCTACGGCAAGTCGTCCTGGACGCCGTGGCGCAACGGCTCCCGGAACATCCCGGCCGATCTCATCGACGCTCTGCTCGGTGAACTGATCCCCGACCAGGACATGCGCGAGAGGCTGAGCCAGGAAGGGCACCAGCTCCTGCAGGATGCCGTGGAGGCAGAGAAGCTGCGCGTGGCCGGCGCGCCCCTGCCGGCGGTACGCCCCAGGAAGACCTCGTCCGAACTGGTCACCCGTCTGGACGATGCGCGCCTGCAGCAGCTCGAGGCATCGCAGAAGCTGTCCGCCTCCCAGGAGCACCGTGCCCGGCTGGAGGGGATGGTCTCCGCTCTGCAGGACAGCAGTGTGCAGTTGAAGGCGGAGTACACCCGGGCCCTGCGAGAAGCACGGTCCGAGACCGAGGAGATCCAGCAGGCTCTCGAACGGTCGCAGAAGCTCCTCGAGCGGGCCGAGGAGCAGCGGGAGCGTGCCTTCCGCTCGGCCAAGAACGCCTACAAACTGCTCCGCGCGTCCGAGGAGAAGGTGTCGCAGCTGCTGGCGGCCGCCCGCCATGTCGCGGAAGGCGGGCCACCAACGGTCCTGCCCGCACAGCGGGACGGCGTGGATCCGCTCCTGCTGTCCTTCGACCTGATGGACGACGCACTGGACCAGTCGGCCGACGAACTCGTCGAACGTGACCAGGGAATCGAGAACCTGGGAGACGACCTCGGCGTGACCTCTCTCGAACCCGATCCGGAACGGGGCAAGATCTTCATCCCGCCGGATGGTCACGGGACCATCCCCTCGCGGGAGGGCGGTGACAACCCCTCGCCGGCCTCACACGAGAACGCTGCCGTCCAGCAAGGCAGCAGTCCCTCGGGCCAGGGCGCCATCGGCCGTATCCTGCCGGTCCCGTTCCGGGACGCGGCCGCTGGGTCGGACACCCACCGGGACGGATACGAGCATCCCGCGGGCGAGTCGGAGGGCGAAGAAGACATCCTCGTTCCGACCGGACTGGGCGCATGGACCGCGCCCCCGCCCGCCAGGCCGCCCGCCCGGCCACCTGCCCGGCCATCGGCCTCCGATCCCGTGGACATCACCGACGCCGAGATCGTGGACGATGACGAGACCGGGGTCGTGGACGAGATCGTGGACGATGACGAGACCGAGATCGTGGACGAGATCGTGGACGATGACGAGACCGAGATCGTGGACGAGATCGTGGACGATGACGAGACCGGGGTCGTGGACGACCCCGAGGTCGTGGACGATGTCGCAGGCGTACCGGTAGGCAGTGACGTCGGCCGCGGGCGGGACACGGACAACGCGAACAATGCGAACAGCTCCGTGACCAGGCAGGACAGCGAAGCGAAAGCACCTCCCGGCGAACTGGTGCAGGCGTTGTCCCGTGTGTCGCGCGGCCATCAGCTGGGAGAAGGGATCCAGGCACTCAGGCTCCGGTCCGGCCGGAAGCGGTGGAGTTCTCCGGCGATGGCCCAGGCGGCGACCGGACAGGCCTCACACAGAAACGCCGCGCTCGTACGGGCCTGGATCGCCGGCCTCGCGATACCGGAGTGGGGAGACCTGGAGCGCCTGGTGACAGCCATGGGAGCCACTCCGGAGGAAGTCGAGGCCTTCCGCGCGGCCCACACCATCGTCAGCGACCCGCGGACCGCCCCACCACGCCGTACCCCCCGCCGCTCTCGTATCAGCGGCAACACTCTGCCACCCACGCCGTACCCCACACTGGCTTCCCTGGTCCCCCTGCTCGTCCTCGGGTTCGCCGCCTGGACCGGCATCACCGTCAGCGCCACCTTCGAGAGCAACCCCGTCCAGAGCATCTGGGTGCTCCTGTTGGGCATCCTCGCCAACCTCTGCCTCGCCGGCCTCGCGATACCCCTCGCCACCTATCTGGCCCGCTCCACCAAATGGACCGGGATTCTCCTCGCCGCCTGGTTGCCGGTCCTGTTCCTCGGCTTCTACCTGCCCGACCTCACCGGCCACGATCTCGGCGGGCACACCATCGCCCTCCGGCTCGGATTCATCTGACACCCGAAAGCAACCCCGGCCGCCTAAGCAGCACGGAACGTTGCCCACCACGCCCCCGGGGCGGCGGGGGGGGCGGCCCCGACCCGGACATGTCGGGGCGCGCCGTTGGCGCGCGCCGTCGTCCTGAGGGTCTGCGCGGTCCTGTGGCACGCCCGCCCCCGGCTCCGTGGATGCTCGGAGCTGCGCCCAGAGCATCCACCGGATGTCTGTGGCAGCCGTGCCGCTCCCGCAAACTCCGGGGTCATCCCCCACGGGGCGCCCTCATTCGGCGAGGTCCGGCCGGCTCGGCTGGGCCCCATCCGGGCGTCGTCGGTTCTAGTCCGCGCCGTCCCCTGCGCCGGCCCGCTTGCGGTAGCGCCGGACGGCCCGGACCGCGAGGGTGACCGCCACCGAGTCAGGCTGGAATCCTGACGGCATCGTAAGGGAAGGGGGCGGGGACGGGTCGGGCGGTGGCGGTCCTGGCTGATCGCGCAGATGGTGTCCAGCCCGGCAGGTGCTTCCGTCGGCTGGCTACCTGACCCGGCGACGTGGTGAGCCCATCCGTTCAGAGCCCCGAAGGATGGCTGGAAAGCCAGTCAGGATGCCGATCGCGCGCCCGATCCCGCTCCTCGGGCGTGGCGAGGAAGACATCGGCGCCACCGTCGTAGGGGTGATAGATGCGTCCCATCTCGGTGTCGGTGATGAGGACTCCCGCCACCTTGTCGTCCGCGATGTCACGGAGCAGCTCGTCGAGGCAGCCGTATTGCCAAGGTCGCCGGGCGGCGAAGAGGTGGCAGTAGGTACGGAACTCCGGGTCGGGATCGTCCACCACCGGCAGGGTCTGCCAGTAGCCAGCATCTGGCTGGAATGGCGGAACCTCGGCTTCGGTCGCCCAGACCGGGGTGATCACGTAGACGTGCCCACCGGCGAACAACTCATCGAGGACAGTGTTGTACCGCTCCAGGACGACGGCGTACTCGCTCTCGTCCTCTGGGTATCGCTTCGACTCCGGCAGGCTGTGGAAGCGCACCCAGCGATCCCGGTACGGATCGCGCAGCTTGTACCCGACCGGAGGGCATGTGGGCCAATGCTGCTGCCACAGCTCGGTCAAGGCCCTTTGTCCGCCTCCCGACACCGCACCCGTCCTCTCGCCATCGGCTCCGCGGACGACCATGATGCCCGGCACCCCGCCACCAACAGAAACGACTTCCTGGTCGGTATGAGTGCCCGCTCGTCATCGGATCGACAGCGACATCCCGAAGGCGCGGACCGTGGAGAGTTCGTCGCGGTCGCCGAGGTGGTGCAGCGGCACGTCCGGTACGCAGCCGCGGCTGATGCCGGCGGGGGCGTGTGGAGATGCTTCGGCCCGCCCCACGCCCACTACGGCCCACTCTGAGGCTGTCTGGGCCCAGGGGACTTGGGCGATCGAGGTTCCCCGTATCGGCGTCGGGGCGAGCGGGCCACGCTTTCACGAGTGGCTCCGCGCGGGGCGTTATGGCCGGTCGGCCTATGTCAATCCTCCTGATGTGGGAGTGCATGACCCGACTTAAGCATGAGGATTCGGAGCCACCGAGTGGCGACGATGTGTCATGGAGCGGAATCGCTCTGTCACCTCATGTCGAATGGGGGCCACAGTGCCAGATGAAGGACTCAAGCCCAAGACGTTGTCCGGATGGGTTGTCGGCTACTTCGGAATCATCGCCACGACTGTCGTCGCGACTCCCTTCGCGCTCGCTGCCGCCGGGGCGGCAGTCGTGACGGGCCGGGACCACGGTAAGGCGTACGACGCGGTCATGGAGCCCGCGTTCAAAGCTCTGGCCAAGGGCGTGGAGGTAGCCGACAAGCACAATGAGGCAATCATCAGGGCGGGGATCAACAGCGCCATCGCGAACATCGGTCATCGTTCCGGCTCCCAGAACTGACGGTCATTCACCACGGTCGGTAGTGGTGTAGACCGGCTTCCGTCGCTCCATGGAAGGGCGGCGCCTCCTGGGGGTGCCTCTCTTCCATGGAGCTCGTGGCCCGATCGCCCTCGGGCCCTTTCTCAGGCTCCTCCGGACGATGCGGTACGTGCGCGCATCATCGACGTGTGGCGCCGGGGGCGCCGAGTGGATAATGCGCCCATGCCTGCCCCCTGCGCCTTCTGTGGGTCCATGGAGCCACTGACCCGTGAGCACGTCTTCGGCCAGTGGGTCAGCAAGGTCGGCCTGGACCTCAGTCCGGTGCAGCATTGGGCTGGGCCCCTGAACGGTCTGCCCCGGAACATGGGACGGCAGCCTCCCTATCGGCAGACGGTGAAGAACTTCTGCGCCTCGTGCAACAACGGGTGGATGAGCCGACTCGAGGTGGTCGCCCAGCGCGTCCTGACTCCCCTGATCCTCGGCTCACGGGGGACGATCGCACCGGAGGATCAGGCCCTGATCGCCATGTGGGCCGAGAAGACGGCGCTCACGGCGATGCTCCTGTCGAGCGAGGAACAGCGGAAGTCGGGGTACGGCCTTCCTCCCTCTGTCTACAAGGCCTTTCACGAATGCCGAGACCAGATGCGGCCGCTCGACACGAGCCGTTTCTGGGTGGGTCGGTACGAAGGAGCGGAGAGGCAAGCGGCCTGCCAGGTCACGCCGCTCACGGTCCGGATTCCGGGCATTCCCGAGGCGCCGGTGCCACAGGGGTACGCGATCACCCTTGTCCTCGGCGCACTCCTCCTGCACGGGCTGTTCTTCACCATGTCCGCGTGGGAGGTCGACACGACGATGGAGCTGGAGATGCCGCGGCTGTGGCCGTCGGATGTGCCGATTCCATGGCCGGGGGGACAACCGTGCACGGAATCCTCCTATCCCCGCCTCGCGTCCGGGAAGATGCTGCGCTCCACGGTCGAACCTGTGGAGATCCGGGCTTGGGCTCGTGCGACCTCCGTGCCACAGAGCAGGTTCGTGGCGGGGAAGGTCAGAGTGCCCGCGCTATGCGGTAGGCATTTCTTCTCCTACCCGACCGCACTCCTGGAGGAGGCCCATCGAGGGAGGTTCTACGCGTTCGTCTCGGGGTGCGATTGCCCGCAGGCGTACTTCCTCCACACCGAATCCGAGAGCGTGCGCTTCAAAGCGGCGGGCGCGGCGGACGGGATCTCCCAGATGTACGAGGACCTGGCCGGGGAGGAGCTCTTCATCCCTGACCAGGCAGGGGCATTCCCTTGCAAGAGGTTGCCTTCGGGGTCCTGAATCGCATCAGGGCTCTCTGGTGTAGTTGTAGACGGTCGCGCGGGAGACGCCGAGCTGGTCGGCGATGAGTTGTGCGGAGCTGCGGGTCTCGAAGAAGCCCTCGCGGTGCAGCTGCCGTACCAGCTCGCGTTTCCGGTCGCGGTTGAGGGCTCGCGGAGTGGTGGAGTGCTGCGCCGCGAAGGAGTCGATGGCCGAGCGGAGTTCGCGTCCGGGGCGGTCGTGCCGGGTCTCCAGGGTCTCGCCCTGGTGTTCGGCATCGGTGGCGACGAGGCCGGCGAGGGCCATGGCCAGCGGGGACAGCGTGCTGACGTCCAGGTTCAGGCACAGGGCCGCGATGTAGCGTCCCTCGGCGTTCCTGATGCCGATCGAGGTGCTCTTGGCCGGGCGTCCGTCGGGGAACCGGTTGCTGTAGTTCTGGATGACGCCGGGGTAGTCGGGGTCCGCTATGCGGCGCAGGCCCAGTTCGGTGGCGGAGTCGCCGACCTGACGTCCGGACAGGTTGTTCTCGATAGCGCGGATGGCGCTGTCGGGTCGGCGCAGATCGTGCGCGACGACCTCGCACAGACCGGGGAACATGCGCCCGACGGCGACAGCGATGCGCTCCACCTCCCGTACGAGGTGCTCGTCATCCGGTAGGTGGCGCCCGGCCTCAGGTGCGGCGGGCTGGTCTGTGGGGCGGTCGTCCTGTCGGCCGGTGGGGTGTGTCATCGCGTCCTGCTCGATTCCTGAGTGCTGTCACCGGGCCCGGCGAACACCGCGGCCATCTTCTCGGCGGACTTCAGCCCCGCGCCGGTGAGCACGACCACGGTCGTCTCGTTCGGGGCGATCTCTCCGGTCGCGATGAAGTGGTCGAGGGTCGCCGCGGCGACGCTGCTGGTCGGTTCGGCGTACAGGCCCCGGGCGCTCAGTGCGCGGACCGCGGTGTGGATCTCCGCCTCGGGGACGGCGTAGGCGGCGCCGTCGGAGCGGCGGATGGCCTCCACCGCCTCGGGCAGCCGGACCGGGTGGGCGATGGACGCGCCCTCGGCGATCGTCGGCGTCCGCTCGCCGCGGCCGGCCGGGTCGACGCCGTTGAACGTGTCGGCGATGGTCGCCCAGTGCTCGGGCTGTCCGACGAACAGGCGGGGGCGTTTCTCGATCTGACCTGCTTCGAGCAGTTCGCCGAACGCGAGGTCGCATCCGATGATGTTGCTGCCCGCTCCGGCGACGAGGACCACGTTGTCGGGTGCGGTGAATCCGAGGGACTCCCACATCTCGTAGGCGACGGTCTTGGTGCCCTGGATGAACATGGGGTGCCAGTTGTGGCTGGCGTAGGGGATCTGCTCGGACTGCCGGATCGCCTCGTCGGAGACCTCTTCGCGGGTGCCGTCCACGAGCTCGATCTCGGCTCCGTAGGCGCGGGCCTGGAGGATCTTGGCCGCCGAGGTGGCGGCGGGAACGATGATCTTGGCGCGGATGCCGGCGGCGGCCGCGTAGGCGGCCACCGCGGAACCGCCGTTGCCCGAACTGTCCTCGAGTACGCGGTCGGCGCCGTGCGCCGCGAGGTGGGACATCATCACCGAGACGCCCCGGTCCTTGAAGCTGGAGGTCGGGTTGAACCACTCCAGCTTGAAGTGGACGCGCCCGCCGCCCCATTCCATCGGCACCATCGGCGTACACCCTTCGCCGAGGCTCACCCGCCGGGCGGCCGGGACGGGCAGGGCCGCGTGGTAGCGCCACAAGGACCGCTCGGCGGTGTCGATCCGCTCGGGACGCAGGCCCGGCAGTGCGCTGACGGCGAGGGGGCTGCCGTCCTCGCCTCGCCAGCGAGGGTCGTCCAGGCCGTAGCGCCTTCCGGACCGGTCGTAGAGGTAGGGGGCGGGGGCGGCTGAGTGCTGTTCGGCGTTCATGGGCGGTTCCGGCTGCTCCTCGCTCGGCGTGTTCGCGTGTCGCCGGGTCGCGCGGACCGACAGACACACCCCGACCCCTCCACCTTAGACGTACCATCCAGATTTACACAGTACGTCCAAGGGTCAGTGACCGGGCGGCACCGGGCTGCTGGAGTGGTCGCTGACGTTGCCGTTGGAGCAGTTGTTCTTGTGGTCACCGGTCCAGTCGCTGAGGGCGGGCACCACGGCGAGTTCCTGGATGCACACGTCAGCGGCGGTGAAGTTCCAGTTGTTCGCCGCGTTGACCCCGCTGCCGAAGTTGCTGTCGTTGTCGGCGAAGGCGGGCGTGGTGGCGGAGAGGGCAGCGGCGGCCAGCAGACCGCACGTGATGATCTTTCGCATGGCTGATGAACGCGTCCCGCACCCCACAGGTCACGTGAGGGAGGACCGAACGCGGAAGGGTCCACGGCGAACACCGGACGCCTGTGGGGTTCCTGGGCGCGGGGCGGCGGCGCGCCTGATCTGTGTCGGGTGTGGTCTCGTCGCCTTCCATCAGGTGGTGTCCCTATCGACTTGGCGACACGACCGGCGGGGGTAGGTCGAGAGCTCGTGCCAGGGCGGCTGCGACGGGGGCCGCGTGGTCGGGTAGGTGGTGGGAGGCCCAGTCGGTCGCGAGGGTGAGGAAGCCGGTCAGGTCTCGCTCGACCCCGTCCAGGAGGTGGCGGAGCGCGACGGGAGGCAGTTCGATCACGGGGCTGTCGTTGTGCTCGACGTCGACGGTCAGCCGGACGGTGTCGCCGAAAAGTTCGGCGACGGGGTCGGGGTCATGGCCGAAGGAGACCGGTCCGCCACCGCCGATGACTGTGTACCAGGCGCGCCACTCCTCCAGCCCGTTGCAGCAGCCGGCGAGGAGGGTGGCGCCTGTGGAGCTGTCCGCGACCCGCAGCCCGCCGGCCGCGAAGGGGCTGTCGAAGGTGAGCAGGCCGTGCAGGAACGATCCGAGCGGGTCGGTCGGCCTGGGAGGGCGGTCGTCTGCCGCGTGGGGGGCGGGGTCGATGTCGTTGCAGGCGGCGATGCGCATCACCGCCGTCCCGACCTCGGCGGAGGTGAGCCCACCGCTGAGTGTCAGGTACCCGAACGGCTCGGTCTCGGCGACGGGCCAGAGGGCGAAGCCGTCGGGGGCGTACGTCTCCAGGACGGGCTGCATCGTCACCACCTGGCCGAGTGTCCCGTATCCCCGCCCCCTCACCGGAGAGTTGCCGTGCCGCCCTCCGTCTCCTGGTGGCTCGGTCCGGCCGCGTACGCCAGCGGAGGGGCGATCGCCTGGGCGTCCGCTCCCTCGCCGACCCACAGCCCGATGAACAGCGCGGCGGTCGCTTCGAGGAGTCCCGCGCGTTCGAGACCGCCGCCGGCCACGGGTTCGCAGCCCACGTCCCGTACCAGTTCCCGCACACGCGCGAGGGCGGTCTCGTCGTCTCCGCAGACCGGAACGGCCAGTGGCCGCCCGCCGAAGACGGGCGGCCGCATGCGCCACACGTCCTCGTGGCAGAGGTTGAACGCCTTGATCACGTGGGCTCCCGGTGCCGCCGCCGCCAGTCGCCGCGCGGCTGACGGGCCTCCTTCCGTCAGCAGCCGGAAGCCCGGCCCGACCGGGTTGGAGCAGTCGAGCAGCGCCTTGCCCTCCAGGACCGCGCGCAGGTCCCGTACCACGTCCGCTCCCGCCCCGAAGGGCAGCGCGGCCAGCACCACCTGGCTGGACTCGGCCGCCTCGCGCAGACTCGCGGGCCTCGCGCCGCCTCCGATCCGGGTCGCGAGCCGCTCCGCCTTGTGCGGGTCCCGTCCCCCGACGGTCACGTCGTGCCCGGCCCGCACCCAGTGGGTGGCGAGCGCGTCGGCCATGTTGCCCGTGCCCAGTACGCCGATTCTCATCGCAATGGTCCCTCTCCGTGCCTGCTACGAACGTTCGTACCGACGCTAGAGAGTCGTTCGGGCACCATGTGGTACGTGACGACCGACGCCTTCCTCGCCGACTGCCGCGCCCGCCTCGCCTTCGACCTGCTCTCCAACACCTGGAACGCCGTGGTGCTCTGGGCACTGCGCGACGGTCCCAGGCGCCCGGTCGAGTTGCGGGAGCGGATCGGGGGCATCAGTTCCAAGGTGCTCACCGAGACTCTGCGCCGGCTGCAGTTCAACGGACTGGTCGAACGCCGGGCGGACTCCGACGCGCCCTCACGGGTCGAGTACCGACTCACCGCTCTGGGCCGGACCTTGCTGGCGCCCATCGACGCCGTCGGGGCATGGGCCTTCGAGTACGGCGATGAGGTCATGGCGGCCCAGGACGCAGCGTGCGTTCCTGACCCGCAGTCCCCGCCTTCCGCACCCTAGTGCCGGAGGCGGTGACACCACCGGCGCCCACGACACCCCCGCCCGGTGGACGGCGGCCGGGGAGAAACGCTGTGTGGTCCCACACCGTGGTGTGGGACCACACAGGACTCGGGGCCGGCGATCAGCCGCGGCGCGGGTGGGGCGGGTGGGGAGCCTGTGTCCTGTTGTCCGCCCCACGCTCTTGCCGCCAACGCCTCTCCCTGCCTACGCCGTTGCCTCCGGGAGCGGGAGGGCCAGACGGCAGTGGACCAACGTCCTGCGAGGGGCGGGACGGGCAGGCTGGGCCGCGCGCCTACGGCTGCGGCTGTGGCGGGGTTCGGAGGGTTCCCGCTGGACCAGGAGGACCGCCATGACCATGGGTACGCAGGTCAGGAGTATGAACATCATGACGTGGCCGTCGTCGACGGTGAGCCGGTCCGAGCCGTCTGCCGTCCCCTGGTGGCAGCGGCGTTCATGAGACCCGGAGCGGCGCAGGGTGCGACGGCTATGGCGCAGGGCGCGGTGTCCACGCCCGAGTCGTGCACGGCGGAAGGAGCGGGGGTGGCGAGAGGAGCGGGCTGTATCGGGGTGGTGCTTGAGGTACTCACATCCCCATCAACGCCTCAAGCCCGGGTCCAGGAAACGAGTCACGGGACTCCTTCACCCCATGTGAGCAGCACCGATCCCCGGTAAGAGGGAAAGATTCCACCAGGAAGAGGCAGGTCGGCATCCAGGCGGCCACCCGGAGCGGAAGCGAGGTCTGCGCCGCGCGGGCGAAGCAGATCGGGCCGCCCCCGAACCGTACGAACCGTACGAACAGGTGGAGCCGGAGCCCTACGAACAGGTGGAGCCGGAGCCGTACGAACAGGTGGAGCCGGGCGGTGTCGTGCTCCGATGTGTCGTTGCCGACGTGACTGCGTGAAGATGGCGCTCATGGCCAGCGAACCCGTGCAGATACCCATCGACCAGCTCCGTCAAGCGGTGGACGTGGCGCTTCGGCACATCGAAGCGTCAGCCGGACCCACCGTGACACTGAAGGAAGACCTCTTCTGGGCGGTCCCGGCCGACGAGCTCTACACCATCGGTGCCGAGCCCCGGACACTCACCGTCGGACAGCTCTCGGAGTCGTGGCAGCACCTTGAGGATCTCCTCGGTCAGCAGGACCGGGCCGTGGGTCACCACCTGGTGTGGCTGGCCGACGTGATCCGGGCGATCGGCCACGACGTCCCCTGACCGGACTCCCGGCCGAGTGTCCCGCGTCCCTTCTCGTCGGTGTCTCCTTTCCCTCTTCTCTGTCGCCCACGACTCGGGCAGGGCTGACTTCCGTTCCAGTCGCTCCTGCCGCTTCGTCAGCTACGCGTGTGCCTCGTCCGGTGTGCCGCCGGTGTCCGCGGCGGGTGCCGCGGCCGTCCGACGTGATCGGGTTCGTGTGCCCCAGCGTTCGAGCGGGGGGCCGGCGGCTCCCAGAGTGGCGAAGAACGCGCCGAGGAGCAGCCAGCCCGTCGTGCCCAGTCCGAGTACGACGGTGGTGAGAAGGGCGGGGGCGAGCGCCTGGCCTGCGCTGAAGCCCATTCCGAGGAGCCCTTGGTACTGGCCTTGGGCGTGGTCCGGTGCCAGGCCGAAGCCGAGGGCGAAGCCGGCCGAGGATTCCCAGATCTCGCCGAGGCTGTGGACGAGGATCGCCGCGACCACGAGGCCTGCGGCCGCCCACACGGGGGTGTGCGCGGACAGGGCCATCATCGGGCAGCTGACGAGGAAGAGCAGTCCTGCCGTGCGGAACGCCCTGCCGCCGTCCTGAGGCGTTTCGATGCGGGAGCCGATTCTGGCCTGCAACAGGACGCAGACCCCGGAGTTGATCGCGGACACCGCGGCCACGGTCCAGCGCGGTGCGTCGGTGTGTTCCGAGATCCAGATCGGGAGGAGGAGGGAGACCACCGGGTACTGGAGCCCCATCGCACCGTGGAGGGCCGTGAAGGTGACGAACGGGCGGTCGGTGAGGGCGATCCAGCGGCGCTCCTGCGACGGTGGCGCCGCCAGCGCGCGGTAGTGAGGGAGCAGGAACAGCAGGAGGGCGCAGAGCGCGAAGCTGGCCGCGTTGCCGAGGATCAGCACGGTGTAGGCGGTACGGGAGTTCGCCGCGACCGCGAATCCGGCCCCGACGGTTCCCAGGACGACGCCCAGGTTGACGTACGTGCGGAGCTTCGCCCTGAACATCGCTGGGCGGTCGGGGCCGACCCGGACGACGAGGGCGCCCCAGGCCGCGCCGCCGGCGGCCGCCGCCAGCTGGTCGACGGTGGCGATGACCGTGAGGGCGGTCCAGCTCTCGACCAGCACGAGCGCGGACATCGCCACGGCCTGGACCGCCAGGGCGAGCATCATGATCGTGCGCGGGCCGTGCCGGTCGGCCAGGTGGCCTCCCGGTATCCCCGCGATCAGCCTATGGGAGAGCGGCCAGGTCCCTGAGGACCTGGCCGCTCTCCCGCTCGTGCAGGGGCGACAGGATTTGAACCTGCGACATGCGGGTTTGGAGTCCGCTGCTCTGGCCGGGCTGAGCTACGCCCCTTCGGTGGAAGGAGCTTGGCACCTGGATCGATCTTGGCGCCACTGGATTTGGCGACCATACGATGAAGTGGTTTTCGGCGGCGTACGGCGGTCCGGCCGTGGGGAGGTTCCGGCCATGCCCTTCACCGCCCAGCACCCCGAACACGGAAGGCTGGACGCCACCCAGCCCGATCTGGGGTGCGGAGTGGGCTGGGAGGACATCCACCGGGCGCGGGCTCCGCTGTCCTGCGCGGCCTGTGAGGGCCGGATGGTCGCCCGTACGTCGGTTCTGGGGCTCCGGCACTTCGCCCACCGGCGGCGCACGCCCGACTGTCCCATGGCGGGCGAGAGCGTCGGACACCTGCTGCTCAAGTCGGACCTCGCCTCTGCAGGACGGGCCGCCGGCTGGGACGTACTCCTGGAGGCCGCCGCGCCCCACGGCGCCTGGCGGGCCGATGTACTCGCCGTATCTCCGGACGGCCTTCGGTACGCGCTGGAGGCCCAGCTCTCGCCGATCACCGAGGACGCCGTGCGCGAGCGCACCGAGCGGTACGCGGCCGACGGAGTGGACGTGTGCTGGTTCGACGACCGCGAGCGCACCCGGCCGTGGATGGCGGCTGTTCCGTCCTTGCACGTCACGAGCCCCGACGGGGGGCCGCGGACGGTGCGCGGTGTGATCGCCCGATACTCGGCCGGTGGCGGCTGGCAGGCGGTCGAGGCCGTCGCGCTGAACGAGGCGGTGGCCTGGGTCCTCGACGGACGCCTGGCCCAGCACGAGGAACGGATCGTCTACGGACCGGGCGAACCCTGGGAGGCCTATCGGGGCCGGTTCTGGACCGCGCCCCACTACGCGGCCGCCGCGCAGGAGGAGTCCGCGCGCCGGATTGCGGAGCGGGAGGCGGAGGACGTTCGCCGCCGTCAGGCCCAGGCCGCGAAGGAGGAGAGGGCGGCGGCGTACGAGCGATTCTGGACCCGGACGGGGATCGGATCCGCGTGGTGGCGGAGCTTCGAGGCGATCGTGCGGGGCGCGCTCGGGCACGACACGTTCTTCGGCACGCCCTCCGCCGCGTACGGGGACGGCCGACCGCTGTACGTGAAGCGGGACGGCGGGGTGCGCGTCGTCGCCGTGGCGCTGCCCGCCCGGCTCGGGGAGTGGGTGGAGACGGCCCCGGTCCTCGTCGACGACGTTCCGGCCCTGCACCGGGTGGCCGACCTGGCCTTCGGCGACGTGAAGGTGTTCGTGGCGTCCCCGGTATCGGAGTCGTTCGAGTGCTGGTGGGTTCGGCCGGGTGGGGTGTACTAGCGGGCTGGGTGGGTGGAGTGGGGATGCGTGGGGTGGGGGGTGTGTGTGGTGGGTGCCGGCGGGAGGGGTTGCGTGGTGTGTCTCGGTCGTCCGGCCGCGCTGTCGGTCGGCGTCCGGCCGCGCTGTCGGTCGGCGCCCCGGGTTCGACGCCTCGGCGTCGGACCCGGGGCCGGGGAGGGTGACGCGGGCTGCGTCAGCCCTGTGCCTTGCGGCGGCGCGTGACCAGCAGGATCGCTCCGCCGATCGCGCCCAGCACAGCGGCCCCGATCGCGTACGGCGCGAACTGGCCCGCGCCCGTCGTCGCGAGCGAGCCGTCGTCCTTGCCACCCGTCGGGGGTGTCGTGGGCTGCCCGGGCGTCGACTCGGAGGGGGCGGGCGTCGGAGTGGACGGTGCGGGGGTCTCGGTGGACGGGGCAGACGGGGTGGACGTGCCCGGCTCCGTCGGGGGTGTGGTCTCGGCGCCGGGCTGCGACGGGGTGGAGGTGGGCTGGGAGGGCCCGGGCTGCTCAGGCGTCTCGTCCGGGCTCTCCGGCGCGGTCGGCTTGGGCTTGCACGCGAACTTCGAGGAGCCGGTCCAGGGGTAGTTGTGGCTCTCGTTGCCCGTGCCGTGCGTGCGGATGTCGCCGCCGACGTAGACACGGCCGTTGGTGCTGGCGGTCAGGTCCGCGGTCGCCTTGGGCGCGAGGATCGAACCCATGAAGTTGCCCCCGCCGCCCAGGCTGATCGAGCCGGACTCCTCGAAGTTGTAGAGGATCCGCGAGGCCGCTTCGCCGAAGCGCGGGGAGTCGTACGTGTCCGCCCGGTCGCCGTTGAACCCGACCGACAGGGGTGCGATGCCGACCGCCTGGCCGCCCGTCACGTTGATCAGGACGGCGTCTCCTTCGGGGATCGACCGGAAGTCGAAGGCCGAAGCCCCGTCGATGTCCTTGGCGGAGATCTCGAAGACCTGCGGGCCGGCCGCGTCGCCGCCGCCCTCGAAGGTCACGGTGCCGCCCGAGCGGACGCTCCTGCCGGTGGGCTTCAGCGCTCCGAGCGCGACCGACTCTCCTCTGACCGTGTCGCCGAACGTGTCGTACGGGCTCAGGGCCTCCCGCACGCCCATGCCGGTGGTCAGGGCCCCGCCGTTCGTCACCAGCGAGCCCTTCTCGTCGACCTCCCCGCCGACCCGGACCGCGCCGCCGTAGCGCGGGCCCGCCGTGAGGCCGTGGCCCACGTCGACGGTGGTCCCCTTGGCGATCTTCAGGTTGCCGCCGACCGACAGCATCACCGAGCCCGACTCGGGCAGGATGCCCGAACCGGCACCGACCCGGCCCACGTTGAACACTCCTCCGGACTCCTTGGCGAAGGTGGCATCGCCCCGGACGACCAGCAGGCCCTCCGCCTCGGCCGTCGCGCCGTCGGCGGTGTAGTCGCCGCCCGCGTACAGAGCCACGTTGGCGTCGGTGAAGCGGGGGTTGTGGCCGATCCCGGGCTCCTTGCCGGGAGCCGGGCACGACGGGGACTGCCCGGTCGTGGGGGTGAGGGGCGCGGCGAGCGCGACTCCCGGGGCCGAGAGGCCGAGGAGGAGGCCGAGTGCCACTGCTCCACGCACCCGCGTGGCCGTGGTTCCGGTGATCGTTTTGGGCATGGCTGTGCCGTTCTCTGGTGGTGGGGAGGGTGAGGGGTGGAGACGGGTGGAGACGGGTGGGGGCTGGGGGGGGCTGGGGGGCTAGGGGTGAGGTTTGGGGGTGGTGAGGGGTGCGGGGTGGACGGTGGAGGGTGCGGCGCGGTGGGTGGTGGGTGGAGCGGCGTGGTGGGTCAGTCGTCCCAGTGCCAGTCGTCGCGGTCGCCCCAGTCGTCCCGGTCGTCGTGGTCCTCGCGGTCGTCCCGGTCGGTCTCCGCTCGGAGCGCCGCTCGGGTCAGTGGGCCGTAGACGCCCCACTTCTCCGGGATGTTGCGGGCGGCCTGGTAGCGGCTGAGGGCCACCTCCACCGCCTCGCCGAACATCCCGTCCGCCACCCCGAGGTACAGGTACAGCTGTTGGAGTCGGCGCTGGAGGTCCTCGACCTCCGGGCCGGTGCTGCCGAGCCGGAGGAGTCCCTCGTCCGGCTGCTCGGGCCGCTGGGAACCACGGGTCGGCGACCGCTTCGGCTCGTGCGTGGTCGGGGGCGTGGTTGTGGACGTGGGCGGCGGCTGCCGGGAGGGGCGGCCGGAGGGCGGAGCCGATGTCGTCGGGGCCGCGAGCGCCGTGGTCCGGGTGGAAGTCCGCCGGGTGGTCGTCGGCTTCGTGGCCGGGGGTGTCGTGGCCGGCGGCTCGGTCTCCGGGGTCGCGCTGGGCGACGGGAGGTCGGGCATCGTGAGGGTCACGCTGTCCGGGGACGTCCTGTGCAGGCCCGAGGTGAGACCGACCGTCAGCCCGATCCCGGCCGCGAGAGCGCCTGAGAGCAGGAGCGGGAGCGACATGCCGACCTGTCTCTCGCGGCTCGGTTTCCTCGGCGCCCTGCGCGACCGGGACGACTTGCGTACGTACCGGGGCTTCCCCGCCTTGTGACGCCCGTGAGAGCCGGTCTCCCCCGTGGCCTTCGGCACGCTCAGCGTGGAGTCGAAGAGCTCGACGTCCTGCTCTCGCGCGCCCGGGCCGTCGCCGCCGAGCCCCGCGACCTTTCCGAAGACACGGTTGCCCTGAGCGGGGGGCGGCGCCGTTTCACGGGCGCCGGAGGTGACTGCTGTGGTCAGGGCAGTCCTGTCGCGCATCAAGTGCTCCAGATGAGGTGAAACCGTGGTCGATACGGCGAGATCGCGAAGATGCGGGGTGGAACCGAGGAGAATTTGACCGACGTTCAAGGCGGGCGTCAACTGCGGTGAAATCGCTTGAAAAGGTGACACTCGCGACGTTGATTCTTAAACAACACTTAATAAGTGACGCGCGTCACGTTCGCGAGGCATTCGGAGCGCCTCCTCATGTCGCATTGAGCGCAAAGGAGTTGAATTTTCCTGCCGTTCCCTCAGCTTTTTGACCGTCCGAGCCCTCGTCTCCCCGCCGCACGGGGAACCGGCGTCGGAGCGTGACACACCCCGCTGTCGCCACACCTCCCGCCGCGTCACAGCTCCCGAGCCCAGCCACCCACCTCGGGTCGCCCGCCGCCCGCCGCCGGCGGTCCGGTACGCGGGCAAGGCTGTCCCGCCGGGGGCGCGTGCGTCATCATGGCGTTCGCGGAATTCCTAGGGGGAAGCTCTGTTGAGCGGTCGTAGCCGTGTCGTGCGTGCCGTGACGGGGACATTCGGCGGGTGCGCGCCGGGGCGGTCGGCGGCCGTCCTGTTCCTGCTCCTCATGCTGCTGCTCGCCGCCGCGCCACCGGCGACGTCCGCCCCGGTGGCTTCCGCCCCGGTGGACGACTGCCGGTCCACGAAGCTCGCCACGGCACGCGTCAGCACCTGGGTGCTGCTGGAGCACGGGAACCGTACGTCCACGAAGGTGCGGTCCGAGCTGCGCGTGGAGGTGCCCGCCGCCTGGCCCTTCGCCAGGAACCTGTTACTGAGTGAGGAAAGCCCCGAGTACATCCGGGCGATGGCCTGCATCACCCGTCCGCAGGTCGGTCAGCACCGGCTCTGGTCCGAGTGGCGCGACGGCCCGCCCGAGGTGACGGCGGAGAAGGACGGCGGTGTGACGGTCGTCGACCGGACACACACCTGGGTCAATGTGCAGGACACCGTCCACGCCGGCGTCTGGAGGGTGCGCGCGGCCGATGACCGGTGGACGATCGGGCTCGACGTGCCCCGCGCCCTCGCCGGCGCGCGCTGGACCGAGATCAAGGTGGACCCCGGCGGCCCGGGCGCCGAGACCGCGACGCCGATGCCCGACGGGGGCGAGGGCGCCACGGCACTGCTGTGGCATCCGGCGCCGGCGCCGACCAAGAAGCCGGCGGCCAAGAAGCCGACGAAGGGTACGGCCACCAAGAAGCCGGCGGTCGAGAAAGGGACCGCCGACACGGGGACCGCCGACAAAGGGACTGACGACAAGGAGCCCGCCGACAAGGAGACTGCGGAGAAGGGAAAGCAGAAGGCAGCGGCGAAGGCGCCCGCGACCAAGCCCGTCCCTGCGGTGTCCGTACGGCTCAAGCCTTCCTGGCAGCGCTCCTTGGGCGCCCGGGACAATCGCCCGCTCGTCGCGCTCCTCGACCGCAGCGGCTACATCGTCTCCGGCGTCGTCACCAGTGCCCTTCTGCTCTACGGGGTGGTCCTCTACCGTCGGCGGTCGACGGCTCCCACGGCCCGGCAGGACCGCACGCTGCGGAACCTCGCCCAGTGGGCTGTGGCGTCCTTCTTCCTCAGCCTGCTGATCGACGGCAGAGCGGTGCTCACGCAGTACGGGGAGGAGCTGCGCGACGGCGCCTTCTGGCAGAACGATCTGGCCCTCCGTGACCACGGCTTCGCCCTCGCCTTCGTGGCCGTGCTGCTCGCCTCGGCGCGACCGACCCGTCGGGTCTGGGCGGCGCTCGGCTGCCTCACGGTGCCGCCCTTGCTGGTGGCGGCGGTGCCCGGCACGTTCGAGCTGCGGAGCGAGGCGCTCCTCGGGGCGTCCGGTCTCGCGCTCGCGGCCGAGACGACCGCGTCCGTCTGCCTCTTCGCCCTGTGCTCGCTCGCGTGGGCCGCCGCCGCCTGGCGCCTGGCGACGGACGGAGGCCTGCTGCCCGGGAGTCGCCGCTTCCCCGGGAACGACCGGGTCCTGAGACTCCGCGTCGCCGGTCCGGCCGTCCTCGCCTGGACCATCCTCGTATCGGCCTTCTTCACCCTCACCGAGGAACGCGCCTGGCAACGGGCTTCCTGGCTGAGCGACCGCTCCGTCCCCCAGTACGGTCGCGACCACTGGAACAACTTCGTGTGGGAGTCCCTGTTCTCCGTACCCCGGGCCCAGGACTGGCTCTCCTCGTACCTGTGGCTGCTCACGGCCGTGGCGATGCTCGCCGTCCTGCGCGCCTGGCGCTCGGCGACCGCCGTGTCCCCGCTCGAAGAACCGGCCGACCGGCTGCTCTTCGTCACCTTCTTCGGAGTGGTGGTGACGCTTCCCGGCGGGTTCGTCGCCGGCTTCGGCACGATCTCCGTGCTGTGGCAGTTGCTCGGCATGCTGGCGCTGTACGGGTTCGTGGCGCCCTTCGTCGGGCGCTCCGCCCTCTCCCAGCCCCTCGAAGGCTCGGGGCGCCCACTGGCCACGGTGGCAGGCGCGGCCGGCCGGGCGACGCTCCTCGACAAGTCCCGCTCCTACCGTGAGATCCACGCGGAGCTGCGCCGCCTCGACCAGGGCATGTTCGGCGACGTGCCGCCGAAGCGCAGCAACCTCGAACGCCGCCTCAGCGACCTGCACGACCTGCCCCCGGCCCCGCCGGGGGTCGCGGACCGGCTCCCGGCGAAGATCTCCGTGGTGGACGCGGCCCTCGCACTGGGACCGAGGGACACCTGGTGGGCCAACGGCAGCCGCTGCGCCCGCCTGTCCCTGATCCCGGCGGCGCCCGCGTCCTTCCTCATGATCTGGGTCTGGCACATCCGTGGGGAGGGCTGGGCCGGGAACCTCTCCGACCAGTTCGGCGTCCCCAGCCTCCTCCTCGCGCTCGTCGGCTGGATGGCGACCTGGACCGGAGCCGCCTTCGTCCTCGGTGCCCTGTGGCGCCGGCTCCCCGGGCAGCGGGGGGCGGCGAAGGCCCTGCCGGTGACACTCGCGTTCGCGCTGCCCGCCGCGGCCGACGGGCTTGTCCTGCACTTCACGGACGAGAGCACCGCGGGCATAGCGCTCGCGGTGTCGACGATGCTCTTCGTCCTGACGGTCACCGCCATCGCAATGGACCTCGACACCTTCCGCACCGAGCGCCGCTACTGGCAGAGCCGCATGGGACTTCTGCTGTCGGTCTACCAGATGCGCTACTACTCGCTGCAGTTCGCCTATCTCATCGCGCAGATCGTCGCCATGATCAGCATCTGGCAGTTCCTCGCCGAACCCGACTCCGCTCCGCAGCCGCCGGAGCCGAAGGGGTAGGGCCCGCTCCCCGGTGCCGGGTCAGGCCGAGAAGCCGATGTTGGAGACGTACTCGTACTGACCCCACTGGGACCCGAGGTCCTGGACCACTTCGCTGACCCAGACGTCGTCCAGGCGGCTGTAATCGTGGTCCACCCAGGCCCCGACAATTCCGTCCCACCGACGCACGTTCAGATGCCGGTATTCCACGACCCTTTGGAATGGGCGAGCGACCTGGGACTGGCTCAGCGGATGGAACTCCACCCGCGTGCCACGGCCCCGCCGGTTCAATCGGCTCAAAAGGTACCGGGCCACATTATGGCGCCGCACCGTCCGATACGCGGTCTCGATGCGCTCCAGATTCTTGCGCGACGGAGAACGCTTCCCCTCGGTCCATGCCTTGAGGGTCCGGTCGGTGACGGTCAGGCCGGCCTCACGGGCCGCGTTGCGGGCGTGCTCGCTCCGGGTCAGGTAGTTGAGCCGGGCCATGAGTCCACGGCGCTGCTGGACGGGCGTCGCCACGAAACCCGCCAGATCGTCCAGCTGGCGGGCGACGAGCTCATGCCCCTTGATTCCACGCGCCCCGAACTTCCCGAACTCGTTAATCCGCTCCGGCACAACCCACCCCCTCCCCCATGCGCTGCACCATCGGCATCAGAACCTAAACGACATCACCAAAATACCAGATCAACCGGGGCCCATTCCCTGAAGGACGTGTCAGAACACCCGTACAGAAGGGGAATTCACCCGTTCCTGATCCCGGAATGTGTCGACCGCTTCAGTGAGTCATTTCCGACCGGCATCGGGCCGGGCGGATCTGCGGGAGGACCGGCGTCTGTGGGGTGGGCCGGGGCTGCGGGTGGGCCGGGGCTGCGGGAGGACCGGGGCTGCGGGAGGACCGGGGCTGCGGTCAGTGGCCGTCTAGGACAGGATTTGACCTAGTTCCTGCCTAGCGTCGGTGGTGGACGTCGACCTCAGCGAAAGGACCGCAACCATGCCTGAGCAGACCAGCGCCGCACCGGAGGGCTACACCAGCGTCGCACCCTGGGTCGTCACCGACGACACGGGGGCCTTTCTCGACTTCGTGGCCCAGGCGTTCGAAGGCGAGGAGCTCGCTCGGGTGGCGACCGAGGACGGCGCGATCGGTCACGGCGAGATCCGGGTCGGCGACACCGTCGTGCTGGCCTTCGACCGACAGGCGGACTGGCCCGCCCTGCCGAGCCTGCTGCGCGTGTTCGTCGCCGACGCCGACGAGGCGTTCTCGCGAGCCCTGGCCGCCGGCGGCCAGGTCGTCACCGCCCTGTCCGACAACGCCTTCGGACAGCGCGGCGGGCGCATCAAGGACCCCTTCGGCAACATCTGGTGGGTGACCTGCTGCGTCGAGCACCCCACCGAGGAGGAGATGTGGAAGCGGCTGCAGGAGCCCGCGTACGCCGAGGGCATGCGCGTGGCTCAGGAGACGCTCGACGCCGAGCTCAGCGGTCGAGCCCGCGGACGCAGCAGCGCACCCGTCAGGACGACCGGCTGACCCGGCACCGCGCGCCGCGCGTCGCTGCCTCACGGCCCTGGTGGGGACACGGGGATCGCGGCGGAGAGCACCGTGCCCTCACCGGGTGTCGATTCGACGGTGAGGGTGCCGCCGAGCTGCCGCGCCCGCGCACGCATCGCGGGCAGTCCGTGGCCCCGTACGCCGCCCGGCTTCTCGACCGGGTCGAAGCCCCGGCCGTCGTCGGCGATGTCGAGGACCACCTGGTCGTCGAGGTACGTGAGGGTCAGGGCGGCGGTGGTCGCATCGGCGTGTTCGCGGATGTTGGCGAGGGCGCCCTGCGCGATCCGCAGCAGCGCCGACTGGACCCGTTCGGGCAGCGCCGTGACGGGGGTGCCGTCCTGGTGGACGTGGACCCGGAGCGTGTCGGACGCCTCCCGTTCGGCGAGGGTACGCAGCGCGTCGTCGAGGGCGATGCCGTCGGCGAGGTCGGCGGGCGCCAGGTCGTGCACGAAACGGCGGGCCTCGGCGAGGTTGTGCTCGGCGATGGACTCGGCGGTACGGACATGGCGACGGGCCGCCGCCGGGTCGCTGTCCCAGAGCCGGTCGGCGGCCTGCAGCAGCATCTGCTGGCTGGACAGGCCCTGCGCCAGGGTGTCGTGGCTCTCCATGGAGAGCCGCTGGCGCTCGGCCAGGGTGCCCTCGCGGCGCTCGATCGCGGCCAGCTCCCGCCGGGTACGGATCAGGTCGGTGATGACGGCCTGCAGCCGTGCGGCTTGGCGCTGGGCGTGGAGGAACACCGCTGTGGCGAGCGCGGCGACGGTCGGCGGCCCGAGCATCAGGCTCGGGTCGAAGCCGAAACGCAGCCGCAGTTTCACCTGCGCGACCACGACGAAGGCCGTGATCAGGGTGACGAGGATGATCGCCGACCGGGTACGCAGCGAACGCATCGCGGTGTAGAAGAGCGGCACCGCGCACATGGCGAAGCTCGGCGCGAGGATCACCAGGGTGAGCCAGACCCCGATGACGGCCGCCAGCCAGAAGCCGGCGGCCGTCGTGACGGGTGGGGGTGGAAGTGGGGGTGGGGGTCGATGAGACCCGGGTGGCCTGGGTGCCCCGGGTGGCCTCGGTGTGGGTGCGGTGAGTGCGGGGGCGTTTCCTGGGCCGAGGACCGGGCCCAGTACGTACAACAGGGCCAGCGTTACGGCGAGGGCGATCACCCAGGGAGTGGCACGGGCACCGGGGTGGACGATCAGGTACCGGGTCAGTGACGAGCAGAGGAGGACGAAGAACGCCACGTGCATGACGGTCGCGAGCCAGCCGGCGTCGGGGTCGGGGTCGGCCGCCTCCCTCTCCAGCTGCGTGTCGATGGGCGACCGCTCGTTCATCCGCACCGCTCGCTCCTCCGCACCGCTCGCTCCTCGCCGCCGGCCTGATTCCGGGATCAGGCTATCCGGAATGATCTCCTCCATATCAACCGATCGGTTGACCCCCGTGTCCTCCGTCGAGGGCGCCGGGCGGAGCCTCCAGGTCGACCGTTCACGGCCCTGACCAGCACCAGGATGGAGTGCGGAGCGGGAACGCAGAGCTTCCCGGCCCCCCAGGGGGCGAGACCCAAGGAGCCGATGACCATGAAGAAGCTGTCCCTGCGCACCCGCGTCCTGACCGGAACCGTCGCTGCCGCCGCCCTCGCCGCCGGTACCTTCGGAGCCGTCTCCGCCAACGCGGCCACTCCGGCCGCGGCGCCCGCCGCCGCGGTCCGTGCCGACGCCGGGAACGGCAACCTCCAGCAGTCGACGCACCTGACGATCGAGGCCGCGACGAAGGCCGCGCGGGCCACGCTGGACGCCGCCGAGAAGGAGAACCAGCGCGTCTCCGTCGCCGTCGTCGACCGCAACGGCAACACCCTCGTCACCCTCCGCGGCGACGGCGCCGGCCCCCAGTCCTACGAGTCCGCCGAGAAGAAGGCCTACACGGCCGTCTCCTGGAACGCCCCCACCTCCGAACTCGCCAAGCGCCTCACCAACGCCCCCACCCTCAAGGACATCCCCGGCACCCTCTTCCTCGCCGGCGGAGCCCCCGTCACCGCCAAGGGCGCCCCCATCGCCGGCATCGGCGTCGCCGGCGCCCCCTCCGGCGACCTCGACGAGAAGTTCGCCCAGGCCGGCGTCGCCACCCTCACCAAGTAGGAGCCCCTCAGACACCGGCGGCACCCGTCCCCCCGTACGGGTGCCGCCGGCTCGTACCGGTGCCGCCGGATGCCTCGTACGGACAGACATGGAGGACCCAGATGCGTGACCACAACCGCCTGCTGCTGACGGCCGCCCGCCGGGGCGACGCCCACGACGTCCGTGCCGCCCTCGACGCGGGAGCCTCCGTGGAGGCCCGCGACGAGGAACTGCGCTCCCCGCTGCTGCTCGCCTCGCTCGGCGGTCACGTGGAGGCCGCCCGGGTCCTGGTCGCGGCCGGAGCCGACCCCGACGCCCAGGACCGCCGCCACGACAGCGCCTGGCTCGTCACCGGCGTGACCGGCAACGTCGAGATGATGCGTACCCTGCTGGCCGCGGGCCCCGACCTGACCCTGCGCAACCGCTTCGGTGGCATCTCGATCATCCCCGCGAGTGAGCGTGGCCATGTCGCGTACGTACGGGCGGTGCTTCGGGAGACCGACATCGACGTCGACCACGTCAACGACCTCGGCTGGACCGCCCTGTTGGAGGCCGTCATCCTCGGCGACGGAGGCCGGGCGCACCAAGAGGTCGTGGAACTGCTCCTCGCCGCCGGAGCCGACCCCCACCTCGCGGACACCGACGGTGCCACTCCCCTGCTGCACGCGGAGCGCCGCGGCTTCGACGCGATCGCGGCACTGCTCAGGGCCGTATGAGGAGCGGTGGGGGGTGAAGGGCGGGGAGTTCGGATCGTGCCCGGGGCGCCGGGCTCGGCGATACCGTGGTGGCACACGCCAGCGACACCCCCAGGGAGCCCCGGATGAGCCAGCAGCCGGCCACCGCGCCCGTGCCCGACCGTCAGCCCCTCGACGAGCACGGTGCCGCCTCCGTCCGCGCGTACGCCGCCGACCAGCGCGCGAAGGTCGACGTCCTCGCCTCGGTCCTGGAGGACATCGCCGCGCGCGGTTACCCGGCCGCGGAGTCCGGTGTGCTGTGGGAGGACGCCCGCGACGCCCATCTGGAGCGCCTCGCCGGAGAGCAGTCCCGTGTCGCCTGAGCACGGACCGCGGCGGTCCCAGGTCGTCCTGGTGGAGCCCGCCCTGAGCCAGCTCGCCAAGCTGACGGCCTCCGAGACGCACCGCCTGGACCGTGTCGTCGTCGCGATCAGCGTCAACCCGGAGCTCGGCACTCCGGTGCCGGACAGCCTGCTGCGCGACTACGTGGACGACGTCGACGGCGTACGGGTGATCTACTTCGTGACCGCCCTTCGCCAGATCACGATCGTGGCGTACGTCGAGGCCTGAGCAGCGTGTGGAGGCGCCCCGGATCCCGGTTGGGGTCCGGGGCGCGGTGCTGTCTTGGGCTGTCTCTTGGGCTGTGTGCGGCTGTGCGGCTGTGCGGCCGTCTGGCGTGCTGTGTTGCTGTGTGCGTGCCGCTATTGGGGTTGGGTGCGCGGGCCGGTGGGCGCGGGCTGGTGAGTGCTGTGGTGTCCGGTCAGGCGGACATGGCTGCGGGGCCGCGCTGCGAGCGGGTGGTCTTGGCGCCGGGGTGTCTGGGGGCGACCGTACGGGGGTCCACGGCTTCGCCGGGGGCGCCTTCCTGGTAGACGCCGTCGGGGTCGCTGTCCCGGTCGTGCGGCAGGAGGAAGAAGACCCTGCGCTTGTACAGGCCGCTGTCGGGGTCGGATTCGGCCGTGCTGCCGAGGAGGGCGTAGCCGACCATGCGGCCGTCGCGGAGGTAGGGCGGGCGGGTGTTGCGCCGCCTGGTCTTGTCGAGGGCCTGACGGACGTAGTCGAGACCGTCCGTGTTCTCCAGCCACACGATGTCCGCCTCGTGGATGAGATCGCTTTCGGTCAACAGCGAGCTCATGGCTGCAGCCCTTCCTTGGTCGTGTCCGCCTGGCCGGCTGAGGCCTGGCGCGGGGGGCGGGGGGTGCCCGCAGACGGTACCGGGCCCCGTGCCGGATTTTCATCGTACGGCCGCCCGTGGTGTAGCGCGCCGTCGCCGTGAGGTGTGGGGGGTGGGGCTGAGGGGGCCGGGTCGGGGGTGTCCGTGAGCAGCGCGAGGCCCGGGTAGTACTTGCGGCCGTTGGACTTGATCATGTCTGCGGGTGAGGCGAGGCCCGCCTCCTGCCGGACGCGCGTGGCGAAGGCGCGGGGAGTGGCGGGCCGGATTCCCTCGCCCGCGAGACACCAGGAGCTGTACTCGGCGTAGAGCAGGCCCTGTTCGACGCGGAGTTCGCCGGGGTCGTCGGCCCGGGTGCAGCATTCGGTGAGGAAGCGGCCGATGTGGTCCTCGGTGGTGGCGTACGCGCTGGTGGCGAGGCGTACGCGGCCGGGTCCTTCGAGGGAGTCGCGGGTGGCGAGGTAGCGGCCGGCTCCTTCGATGAGCCAGTGCAGGATGCCGGGGCCCTCGTCGCGGACGAGTTCGGAGGCGAGGTTGTCGATGCGCCGTCCCTCGGAGACGGTGCGGGTGAAGGGGATCAGGCGGATGCGGCGCCAGAAGGCGAAGCCTCCGGTGGTGACCTCGGGCCGGTGGTTGCCGAGGAGCCAGAGGTGGTGGGTGGGCGTGAAGGAGAAGTAGTCCTGCCTCATGCGACGGGCCTTGATCTTGTCCCCGCCGGTGAGCAGGCGGACGCGTGCCTCGTCGAACTTGTCGTTGGGCTTGAGTTCGGAGCAGACGATCAGGCGGCGGCCGTGGAGTTCCGTGAGCTCGGTGGAGTGCTCGCTGAAGGCTCCCCGGTCCATGAGGAAGCCGGGCGGGGCGGCGTCGGCGTAGTCCCCGAGGATCTGGATCATGGTGTCGAGCAGGACGCTCTTGCCGTTCTTGCCCTCTCCGTGGAGGAAGGGCAGCACCTGGGCCCCGACGTCTCCGGTGATGGAGTAGCCGAGGAGCAGGTGCAGGAAGTCGATCATCTCCTTGCCCTCGGCGTCGTCTCCGAAGGTGTCGGTGAGGAAGAGCTGCCAGCGGGGCGCGGGCATGGGCTGGGGGGCGACGCTGGTGGCCCGGGAGTGGAAGTCGCGCGCGGGGTCGGCCTTGTGCATCTGGCCGGTACGCAGGTCGACGACCCCGGCGGGGGTGCACAGGGCGTAGGGGTCGCCGTCGAGGGTGTCGGGGTCCACGGACATGTCGGGCGAGGCCTTCGCCTGGACGAGGAGGGCCTTCATGCCGGTGGTCGACAGGGTGCGCTTCTTGTGGTGGGCGATTTCCCTGTTGCTGTGGATGCCGCGCGGGTCGGTGTCGGCCATGTCCTCGGCCATCTCGCCCGCAGCCCAGAGGGCCGCCTTCTCTCCCCCGACCCGCTTCCAGCGGTAGCCGTCCCAGGAGTGCCAGCCCAGGCCCTCCACGTGCCGGAACTGGTCACGGTAGAGCTGGACGAACAGGCGTGCGTTGCCCCGGTCCGTGAGGGAGGGGGGCAGGAGGGTGGGGGTGTTCCAGGGGGCGGGGGTGTTGGGGGGTGGGGGCGTGGGGTGGGTTCCGTTGGGGGGTGGGGGCAGGGCTGAGCCGTGGCCTTGGGCTGGGGCCACGGCCGGGGCTTGGGCTTGGGCTTGGGCTGGGCCTTGGGTAATGGCTGGGGCTGGGCCTTGGGTCACCGCCGGGCTCTGGGCCGGCAGCGTCACCGCGGGGTCGTCCTGGGTGAACGCCAGCATCTGCTGAGCAGCGGCATCCGCGTCGAAGCGAGGCATGTCTTCGGCCCTGCTCATGATCGTCCTTCGGGGTGGAGCGGCCGCCTGGCACCAGCGGTCAGGCCGTCGTCGATGATCTGCGTGCTGCGGCGGGAGTTCCCGGGGCGGGCCTGGTCGGCTATCTCCTGGAGTTCGCTCCGTACCGTGTCGTTGTCGAGGTGGCCGGCTGCCACCAGGCCGCCTGCGGTGTAGGCGGCGCGGTTGAGCTTCTCGGTGAAGGACATCCCCTCCTGAGCGGCCGCGCAGTGGGCGACCTCGCTCAGCAGGGGGTCGAGGAGGCGGCGGGCGCCTGCGGCTCTCCGGCGGCGGCGTACCGGGGGCGCGGGCACGGTTCGGGTTGCGGCGGTGGGGTGGATCAGGTGTCCGGTCCGGATCAGCTCGGCCTTCAGCCAGTCCGGCAGCGGGGCCGGTAGACGGGTCGGTCCCTGGGCCTCGTAACGCCCTTCGGGGGTCCGGGTGGTGGGGACGACGATGTAGCCGCCCTCCGCTCGTACGTCGACCTGCCAGGCGAGGGCGACCTTGGGGCTTGAGCCCGTCGAGCAACGGTACTTCGCCGTCGGCTCGGGATTGCGGTACCAGACGTGGAGTCCGCCCGAGGGGGTCCGTACCCGCAGTGTGGTCGTGTCGTCGGCGGGGTTCGGCTGTCCCCGGTAGGCGGCGAGGAGCGCCAGGGTGTCGAAGCCCGAGGCCAGGCCGGCCAGGTCGACCGAGTCGTGGATGGGGATGCCCGGGAGCAGCCGGCTTCTGTCCGGTACTTCGGCGGTGTGCGCGTCGATGTCGATGACCACCAGGTCGGCCGGACCACAGGCGACGCCGATGCCCGCGGCCGGAGCGGCGGTCCACCAGGCGTCAATGAGGCGGGGTTCCGTGGTCGCCGCGTGGAAACCGTGGCAGGGCCTGCCCTCCGCCGGGCAGCGGCAGGTCTTCGGGTCGTGGCTCCGGGTACGGCACGCCTCGCAGTTGGCGGTCGGTGTCTTGCGTCCCGGAGTCAACGGATGGACCGGCCAGCCCTGCTCGGCGCACCAGCGCGCGACGGCGTGCGGAGTGCCACGCCTGGCCTGGGCAGGCCGAGGGGCTTCCGGGCTCCGCACGTGAACTGTCCTCATCCCTCAGGGTCGACGCCGGTCCCTGCGGGGCCCGCCAAGGGACCGAAGGGACTCTGATTCGGAAGTGTAGAACGGATCTCCCTCCGATCCCGCAGGAGCCACGCGCGCGGTGGCGCTGCATCAGCTTCTCGGTCCCTTGAGTCCCTTGCCGCTTTGAGAAGGCCTGGGCCTTTTCTCTTCTTTGGGACAGATGTCCTTCGCGGCCGGAGTGGGCGCTGGAGGGTGCCGGACTTCGGTCCCTGCCCGGGGGGGGCGTGGAGGGACCCAAACGGGAGGGACCGGCGGGAGGGTCCGGCCGAGGGTCTCAGGGACTGTCGGTCCCTGAGGTGTTTTGCCTGGTCACAGGCTTGTGAGCCCTGAATCAGGGACTGAAGGGACTCAACTCTCTAATTATGAGCTATCTAGACAGTATTTGTATGCGCGCGCGTACAAGAACACGTGAGTACAGCTCATAACTAGAGAGTTGAGTCCCTTCAGTCCCTCCACAGAGAGCAGAAACCGCTCTGACCAGGCAAAACACCCAGGGACTGAACGGAGGGACCGTTCAGGGACTTGAGGCCCTCGGACCCTGAGACCCTGCGTCCGCCCGGCTGGGGCTCAGGGACCGGACCCTCTGAGCCCCGGGGAGGGACCAGGGCGGAGGGACCGGGCACGGGCCAGGGCGTGGGTGGGGAGTCCGGGAAGTGCCCTAGGTTGGCTCGTGTGAGCGGGTGGGGGCGGCGATACCGGTACGTCGGGCCAGTTGAGCTGAGGGCCCTGGTCCGGCCGGGCAGTGGGGGCTTTCGGGTCGGCTCGGCGGCCGACTTCGAGGTCTGGGTTGCTGGGCGGTCCTCGCAGGAGTTGGCCGAGCCGTTCACCTTCGTCGTCTGCGCGGAGGGTGAGCTGTTGCTGGCTCCACGGAGGAGCGAGCACGTGGTGTGTGCCGGCGGCGGGCATGTGCTGAGCGCCGGGGAGATCGGCTTCAGTCGCGAAGGGGGCCGATGGACCGTGAGCGACGTCAGCAACCACTCCACCGGGTACTGCCCGGACGCCGGGTCCTGGGAGGCCGTGGACCTCGCCCTGGACCGTGCGGGACTCGGGCATCCGTCCGGCTTCACCCATGAGGTGGTCTTCCGGCGTTGCCCTGTCTGCCAGGAGCACAACGTCGTGCGCGAGGAGTGCTTCGTCTGCGTCTTCTGTGACAGTGATCTGCCCGAAGCGTGGAACGTGGATCCGGCGGTGTAACCGGAACCGCTGCCCTCGGTCATGGATCCGATCTCGGGGACCTGGGGTCGCCGGTCTGTGCCTTGTGGTCTGTGTTCTGAGGTCGGCAGAGGTAGAACAGTTCGGGGTCTCCCTCGTCGAGGCCGTGGAGAAGGCCGACCGGGCTCCATCCTGCTCGATGCAGCAGTCGCTGCATCGGCTGGTTGGAGACGTTGGTCGAGGTGAACAGTTTCGGGGTCGTGCACGAGGCGGCGACGTCGCCCAGCAACCGATGGCCGACGCCTCTGCCCCGGGCCGAGGGAGCAACCATCAGCATCGTGACGAATCCCTGCTCGAAGAAGGTGTACTCGACCACGCAGTAGCCGAGCAGGCCGGTCTCGTCCTCGGCCACGACCAGCAGGCCCTGCTCGCACCACCTGCGGATGCTCGCTCGTCGCCCGACGTCACCTGCGGCCGCGACGGAGTCGATGACGACCACCGCGTCGCACTCCGCCTCGCTCGCGCGGCGCACGACGAACTCGCACTCTCCTCCTGCGGCATCCATGAGCCCATGCTGTCAGTCCGCACCGGAACCCCGTCCCGCACCCGCTCCCCCACCGCGGACCCGGAGGTTAGAGTGCGCTGCCATGGACGCCGCTGATCTTGACCACCGAGCCCGGACCCTCTCGGGCTGCATCCCTCCGCTGGTGGTCTCCCGCCTCCTCGAACTGGGCCACGAACAGGTGGTGCGGCTTCAGGCCGATGGCGGGGAGTGGTTCTGCGCGCTGCAGTGGGCGCGGTTGCTCGGTGACCGGGGCCGGCAGGAGGAGTCCTTGGAGGTCCTCGCTCCGTACGTCGCCACGGGTTGGTGGACGGCTGTCCGCGCCGAGGTGGAGCTCCTGGAGGGCTGGGGGCGGGCGGAGGAGGCGATCGCGCTGGCCCGGCCGTATGCCAGGAGCGGAGGTTCCAGGCTGGAGTTGCTCGCGCGTCTGCTCGCCCGGCACGGACGCCGGGACGAGGCGGTCACGCGGCTGATCGCCGGAATCGAGGACCCGAGCCTGGCCTCCGCCCTGGTCGAGTTGGCCGAGGGGGCGGGCCGGGACGAGGAGATCGCCGTGCTGCTGGCCGTACGGATCCCCGCCGGGCACCGGTGTGAGGACCCGTGGTGCTGTCGGGGGCTCGACCCCGACACGGCCATCGGTCTGCTCGCCACGATCCGGGAGCGTCAGAGCCGTATCGACGAGGCGGTCGCTCTGCTGCGCTCCCGGCAGATCACCTCCGTCAACAACCGTGACGCGCTGGCGGATCTGCTGGCACGGCACGAGCGGATCGAGGAGCTGCGCGCCTACGCGACGACCGAGCCCAACGGGCTGGCCGCGCAGCGCCTCTCCGAGTTGCTGGAGGAGCGTGGTGACGTGGACGGTGCGATCGCCGCCTATCGGCCGCCGGACGACTCCCCCGCGTGCCGCGTCCACCTGGCGTCAGAACTGGCCCGTCTTCTGGCCCGGCACGGCCGGGGCGACGAGGCGATCGAGGTGATGCGGGCGCTCGCGGACTCGACCCGAGGCCCCGACGACTGGATCGTCGGCACGCTGTGCACCTTGTACGCCGACCACGGCCGCGCTGTTGACGGCTTGGCCTACCTCGACGCCCTCGGGACAAGCCGCCGAGGCACGGAGGAGTGGGAGTTCTTCAGGCTGCGGCTGCCGCTCATGGCTGTCCTGGGAAGGTTGGACGAAGCCGTTCGGCTGGCGCGCCGGCACCCTGAGGGCGACAGCTGGTACGCGGCCTGGGCTCTCTCCGATGTGCTCGCCGAGGCCGGCCGGACGGAGGAGGCCGTCGCCGTCCTCGAACCCCATGGGGCCGACCACCCCACCCTCCTGGCCGACCACCTCATCACCCTCGGCCGGATCGAGGAAGCCGTGGAGCTTCTCCAGCGGCGCGCAGGTGAGCCGTCCGTTCCGGTCTGGCCGTACGCCTCCCCCACGGTCGAAACCTCGATCTGACATCCTCAGCTCCGACCGACAGCAGAAATGGTCAAATTATAGCTAGATCGATCAAAAGTTGATTGCCTATACGATTTCAGGCCATGGCTGGCGCATTTCAACAGAACGGCAGAAATAGTGGCCGCCAGAATGGGGCCCTGGAGCGCCGTTCCGGAGCACCCTGGTGTGATCCGATGCGGGACGTCACGATCGGCCGCCAGTGGGCCGTACAGCGCTTTTCGAGCTGGCCGGGGTCGCTGTCAGTGGCTTCACGTACGGTCTGGGCATGGTTGATCAGCAGTGGGGAGGGGTCCGTCAGCGTGTGGTCGCGTTGGGCGCCCTGCCGTCGAGCGGCATGGTGTTCGGCTCGCTCGGGCACGGGTGGGTCCTGGAAGACCCTCTGACGGACGACGGGCTTGCCGAACTCGAAGCGCAGGTCGGCGTGGTGTTGCCGGAGGACTACCGCAGCTTCCTCACCTCCGTGGGGGCCGGTGGGGCGGGCCCCGCGTACGGCCTCTTCCCCGTTCGCCGCGTGCAAGGGCGCTGGCGTTGGGAGGGAGACGGCGCGGACCTGGCCGATCTGTCCATGCTCGCTCGGCCCTTTCCCGACCACGGCCCGGACCCCGATGACCTCGACGCGCTTCTCGCTGTTCGTCCTGAGGAAGAGGACTTCGACGAGGTCGAGGACTTCGACGAGGTCGAGGACTTCGACGAGGTCGAGGACTTCGACGACGCCTTCGAGGCATGGGACGAACGTTGGGGAGCCCTGATGTTCGCCCCCGAGCGCACCGCCGGAGCCATCGTGATCTCCCACCTCGGATGCGCACAGAGGGAGTGGCTGATCATCAGCGGTACCTACCGCGGCACCGTCTGGTCCGACTGTCGGGCGGACGACGCCGACCTCCGTCCGCTCCTCGATCCGGCTGGGAAGCCGGTCACGTTCACTCGCTGGTACATCGACTGGCTGCAGGAGGCGGAACTCGCTGCACACCCGCCCGCCTGATGCCGAGCACCGGCCCGGCTGACGCTGACCACCGGTCCGCCTGATGCTGAGAGCACCGGCCCGCCTGACGCTGACCACCGGCGTGGCACGGCGGTGGGTCGTCGACACGATGAGCGTGTGGTTGGGCGCAGGGGCCGACTATCCGGTCGCTCGGGCCGAGCGGGGTTGCGCGTGCAAGGCAGGCAGCCGGGCGGCGTCTTCGGCTCCGGCCAGGCTTTCGCCCAGGCTCAGCAGCGAGAGGAGCCGCACCGGCCGGCCCGCTGTGGCGGCGGCTTCCAGTTTGTGGTGGCCGTCGAGGAGGAAGTGGGTCAGACCCCAGTGCGCGAAGTAGTCGTCTCCACGGTCGATGGCAGGCCGGCACACGTCCAGCGTGGAGATCGCCACAGCCGTGGGGACGGATTCCCGCTCCATGAGCGCGACGTACTCTTCGACGCGCTCCCGCTCGTTCCACGTCGGGGGCACCATGGGCACGACGAACTCGTAGAGGTGGGCGTCCTTGTCGACCGCGGTCTCGAAGGTCCGGTAGTACGGGGTGTGCGGGTATTCGGGAAGGCCCCAGAACTGATCGATTCCCCACGTCGTCACCTGTTCGCCGCTGAAGTAGTCGCCCTCCTTGCCGGGGATGACCAGCCGGGGTTCCACCTCCAGGAGCAGCGGAAGGTACGCGCCTTCCGGCAGCAACGCACCGAACGCATCGATCACGCCGCCGTCGTCCGGTTCGGCCAGCGCTCCGGTGAGCCGTTCCTGCATGCGCTCCAGCGACAGCTTCTCGCGGGCGGTCTCCAGCCGGCGGAACAGGAGCGGGCACGTTCCGCAGGAGAAGCTGAGCTCGAAGGCAGGCTCGTCGTCGACCATGAGCAAGCGGCGCCGCGGCCCGCCGCCGAGCTTCTGCAGTTCCGTATCGAAGCGCAACCGTGCCTCGGCGGAAGGGACACCGAGACTGCGGGGGCCGCCCGTTTTGATCATCATGAACCGACCGTATGGGACGGCGTGGCTCAGCTCCACCGACTACTGAGCGCGCTTGTCTGGCCGGACAGGCCGACCAGAACGCCAAGGCCGCCCAGCACGCCTCCTACCGGGCGCTCCTAGCCCCAGTCCTGCAGTTGCTGGAGCAGGTCGGCGTTGCCCTCGATCCGCAGTGAGTCGGCCGGGATGCGCATGTACATGAGCAGGGCCATCTCGCTCGCCGTTCCGTAGATGGCGGCGGTGGGCTTGCTGCCGGTGGCCTCCGCCGCGGTGAGGCGGGTGAAGCGGGAACCGGCGGCGTCCACCGTCTGGCGCCAGGAGCCGGCCTCGGCTGCGTGGTAGTCCATGGTGGCGGGCTCACCCGGCCACGGGACCGTGCCGGTGCAGACGGTGGCGAGGAACTCCTCGATGGCGTCGCCCGCCTCGGTCGCCGGCAGCTCCTGCGGTGTACCGGAGGCCAGCTGGGCGTCGTAGGTGTGGATCAGCGATTCCGGGACGCGGCGGCGGGCCACGGCGGCCACCGTGTGCGACGAGGCCAGCGGCTCCCACCAGGCCCAGCAGCCCCGGTCCGGGCCGGCCTCGCGCAGAGCGGCGAGCAGCTGCTCCGTAGAGTCGGCCAGCCAGGTTATGAGCTCCTCGCGCTCCCTGGGCGCCGCCAGGCCGTCCTTGCTCGGCCGTTCGTCGCCCGGCGCGGTGTTCAGCACGATGGAGGCCCAGAAGCGGTCCCCCTCACTGAGGTGGTTCGCCAGGTCGTACAGCGTCCAGCCCGGGCAGGACGGGACGGCGGCGTCGAGGCTGGGGGCCGCGGCGACGGCGGCGCGGAACGCGGCGGAACGCTCGTCAATCATCCGCAGCAGGGTGGGGAAGGAGAGATGATCAGTCACGCAGACCTTGTACCACCCGGGCCGCGGCTGTCGCACTCGATTAAGACCGTCCAGCACGTCTACCGATGGGCGCTCCAAGTCACGGTGAACCGGGTCTGGGAGACTGCGCGTCCGTAAGAAGCCGAACTGTCAGATGTACGGTCGCGGCGGCCTCGACCCGCTACGGAAACGGGGCCCACTCCCCCGCCGGGCCTTCGGCGCCCGGCGGTGACCGTCGCCGCCCAGCCAGACCTCTCTGACCCTGCAGGGACGGCGGGTGGTGGGCCGAGGCCGACACGTCGGTGTCCGCCGACGCGCGTCAGGGACACCGATCCGTGGGTGTACGGCCCGGTGGGGTTCAGGATGCTGCGGCGGCCTTCTGGATGCGGAGGACGAAGACCTGCGCCAGGGAGTGGGCCGTGGCGGGGTCCAGGGAGCTGCCGTCCCCTTCCAACGTCACCTCGGCGACGACCGTGCCCGGGCACAGGGTGAGGAAGAGCCCGTCCGCTCCCCCGACGTTGCGGTAGTAGGCGTGGCTCTCGGCGCCGGGCACCGGGGGGGTACCTGCGCCTTGGTGTACTTGGCCGACCAGTCCTTCTCCTTGCGGCAGGCATCCTGGGCGGCCTTCCTGTCCGCGAAGGCCGTGATGGCGAAGTGCGCCTCCTCGCCGGCTGCCTCGAAGTTCGCAGCACCGCGCGCGATTCTGGCGCACTCCCAGTCGGTGTCCGGACCGCACCGCTCCGCGGACCCGGGCTCCTCCTCGATGCGTGCGCTGGCGTCCTGCGGGGTCCACCCAGCCATCGATGCCGGGTCGGGAAGCGCCTGCTTGAACCTCTCCTCGGTCTTGAAGACGGTGTCGAAGTCCGCCAGCGTCACCAGCGCACCACTGCACGCGAACCGTTTCGAGACCTCAAAACCGCACTCCCCGTTGTCCATTGCTCGCCAGACCACTGGTGCGGAGGTCTGGGCGCTCCAAAAGATGATCTTGGCCGTCGTGTCCGTGGGGATCAAACACACGTACTCCCCCACCGCTGCTGCCCACATCCGGTGAACGAGCGACGCCCCGCCATCTACGCTCGCCGCCATGACGTCACACGATGCGACCGCAGGCTCCCGGATCACTCCTAGTTGTGCCGGGGTGGTGATCCGGCAGGAGACCACTGACGATCACCGGGACGTGCGCGAGGTTCATACGCGCGCCTTCGGCGACGGCGACCGGGTTCCCGGTCTCGTGGAGGCACTGCGCGTGGCGGAGGCCGCTTGGGCGCCGATGTCCTTCGTCGCCGTCGTGGACGACCGGGTCGTCGGGCATGTCCTGCTGAGCGCGACGCGGTTGGACGCTCCGCGCCGGATCGTGGACGTCCTGTCCCTGTCACCTCTGGGCGTGGTCCCGGAGTTCCAGGGTCAGGGCATCGGTACGCGGCTCCTCGCCCACGCCCTGGAGGCGGCCGACCGCCAGGGCGTGCCGTTGGTGTTCCTGGAGGGTTCGCCGCACTACTACGGCACGCGCGGATTCGAGGCCGCAGGCGCGGTGGGCTTCCGTTCGCCGTCGCTGCGTATCCCCGAAGCCGCTTTTCAGGTCGCCCGGTTGTCCGCTCACGAGCCGTGGATGACGGGCACCTTCGTCTACTCCGAGGCCTTCTGGGCCTTTGACTGCGTCGGCCTGCGCGACCCCGAGGACTGAGGGGCTACGGGAGTCGATCGGGCCCTCCGGCGAATCGGGCCCTCCGGCGAAGCCGAAGGCGCGCGCCTCGCCTCGCGTCACCGTTGCCTTGTTCCAGTCCGGTCGGCGGTCTTCCCCTCCGGCTCTTCCGCGCGGTTCGGTCCTTGTCGCCTTCGGGGTACGCGTAAGGGCCGGCCTCCTTCTCGGAGGCCGGCCCTTACGACGGCGCTGCTACGGCTTGTTGAGCACGTCCGAGATCGTTCGGACGATCAGGGCGAGGTCGTGGCGGTCCTTCGGCCGAAGGCCGCGGCCCAGGTCCTCGGCCACTTCGTCGACGCCCGAGGCGAGCTGGAAGTAGCGCTGCAGCATGGCGCTCCGCTGGTCGGCGTCCAGGTTCTCGCGCGCGAAGTCCATGAGCGCCCTGCCGTCGCTGCGCAGCGCGGGCAGGGCTTCGTCGGAGGCCTGCGCCGACCGCGGATCGGGCACGGCCACCACGCCGGGGTTCATAACCGGGTTATGAACCCCGGAGGGCGACGAGGGCTGCCCTGCGTCCTGATCGTCGGAGGACGTCTTCATAACCGGGTTATGAAGACCGCCGCTCCGGCCGGTGGAAGACGGGTCCGTGTCCGGTCGGATCTTCCTGGCCTGCTTCTGCGCCTCCTTGGCCACCGATTCCTGCGCCTTGATCTCGGCGAGGCGGGACTCCTGGTCCTCGGGCTTCTTGTTCCCGACCCGGCGCAGGTGCTTGGCCTGCTCCGTTCCCTCCTTCAGCCGCTGTTGGAGTTCGGGCGTGAGGTTCAGGAGCGCGAGGCGCTGGGAGACCCAGGCCTGCGTCCGGTGGAGCCGCTCGGCCAGCTTCTCCTGTGTGCCGTGCAGCTTGAGAAGCTTCTGGAGTGCCTTGGCCTCGTCCAGGGGGTCCAGGTCCCTGCGGTGGATGTTGGCGACGAGTGCGGATTCGAGGACGCCGTCGGGGTCGGCTCCGAGCTCGTCGTCGACCATGACCTTGAGGGTGCCGAGGCCTGCTTCACGGGACGCCGCGAGACGGGAGTTGCCGTCGATGACGACGTACTGCGTGTCGGGCTCCAGATCCGCTTCGCGGCCGGGGTTGGCCTGGAGGTAGGCGAAGCGGGTCATGATGCTGATGGCCGTCTTCTGCCCGTGGTCCCGGAGGCTGTTGGCCAGGTCGGCCAGGTCGCCGAGTTCGCTCCGGGGGTTGTCCGGGTTCAGGCTGACGACGTGGACGGGCAGCTCGGTCGGCGCGGCGACACCATCGGTGGGCGCGCTGGTCGCCTGGTCGATGGCGGCGCGACGGGCGCTGACGGGCCGGGCGCGTTGGAAGGAGCTGCTCGCGCCGAGGAGGTCGGCCTTGCTCATGAGATCTCCCTGGCGAGTGCGCGCATGCCGACGGCCTGGTCGCAGCGCGGGGCGTAGGCGAGGAGCGGCCTCTTCATGCGTACGGCCTCCTTCTGTTCCTTCAGGTCGCCGATGACTCCGACCACGCGGGGATCCTTTATGTCGATCCAGCCCTGCAGCGACGACGTGGCGATGAAGCCGCGGCGGGCGTCGTACTGGTTGACGACGATGCCGAGGTAGTCGAGGTCGAGGGCCATGTCGGTGCGGAGGTCCTCCAGCTGGGAGGTGAGGAGGTCGTAGGCGTCGGCGGAGCTGTCCTCGGCCTGGACGATGACGAGGATGCCGGAGCTGCCGGGCTCCTCGCCGTCCCGCCGGCGCCCGTAGTGGGCGGCGGCGTCCATGCTCAGGCCGAGGCTCGGCGGGCAGTCCACGACGATCACGTCGTAGTCGCCCTCGACGGCGTTGAGGGCGCGCTCCAGAGCTGCCTCCCTGGCTCGTACGCCGGACAGCTTCACGTCAAGGAGGAACGCGTCCGTACAGGCCGGAAGCAGGTGCAGCCGGTCGCCGAACCGCTCGTCGTCGACCTGCACGATGAGGTCCCGGAGCTGGCCCTTGGCCTCGCCGGACATGTGCTTGGTCAGGCTGTCGCCCTCGATCGGCAGCGACGTGTGACCGAGCTGGCTGGTCATGTGCCCCTGCGGGTCGAAGTCGACCAGCAGCACGCGCAGTCCGAGGCCGGGGAGCTCCTCGTGGTCGAAGGCGTCCGTCGTCTCCTCGATGAGGGCGGCCAGGTGCTTGGAGATGCGGACCATGTGCAGCTGGTCGGAGTCCTCCGCCATCGCCTCGCCGAGACCGGCGGCCACGGCGGTCTTGCCGACGCCGCCCTTCTGGTTGCAGACGATGATGCGTCGGACGTACCGGGGCCGGAGCACGGCGGGTGCCGGGTTCTTCTCCAGCCAGAGCGCGACCGACTGCGAGAGGCCTTGGACGATGGAGACGCCCCGGGCGCCGCAGTCGGCGCGGAAGCCGTCCCACTGGCCTTCCGGAAGGAAGGTGGAGAAGGACTTCGCTCCTGCCGTGTCGATCGGGGGGAGATTGGATCCCAGCCCCCGCCAGGCGGTGATGCCGGCTTCGACGGCGTGCTGGATGCCGATGCCGTACTGAGCGCTTCGAACCTTCAGGTCGCGTTGCAGCTCGGCCGGGAGCTTCGAGACGACCTTCTCGCGGTCGCCAGGTGAGGGCTGAGTCATGGACGACACCTTACTAACCTTGAAGATCGATTCAAGCATCGACACGGTAGGTTCACAGCCGAATGTCACCTGCGCTCTTCATAACCCGGTTATGAAGCCGTAGTTGAGCCCTGGCCCGGGACGGGCTCCCTTCAGGGGCGCGATGCGTCGCGAGGGCCTGAACTTGCGCGTGGGGTGTGGGCTTCATAACCCGGTTATGAAGCTGAGCCGGGTGCCCCGCCCCGAGCGGCGGTCATAACCCGGTTATGGAGGCGGGCCGGTCGACCGTCCGGGGCGCTGGTCATAACCCGGTTATGGAGGCGGGCCTGGCGGCGGCTCGGGGTAGCCGTCATAACCCGGTTATGGAGCTGAGCCACGCCCCCGCCCCGAGCGGCGGTCATAACCGGGTTATGGAGTCGGGCCGGTCGACCGTCCGGCGGCCTCGGTCATAACCCGGTTATGAAGCCGGAGCTGACGAGGGGTTGGGGGTGGGGTGCCGGTCACAACCGGGTTGTGGAGCCGGGCCGGGCCTCCGCCCCGAGCGGCGGTCATAACCGGGTTATGAAGCCGGACCTCACGACGGCCCGGGTGCGCCCGTCATAACCCGGTTATGAAGCCGGACCTCACGACGGCCCGGGTGCGCTCCTCATAACCCGGTTATGAGGCCGGACCTGATGGGGCCGTCCCGGGCGGGCCGCAATCGGCACGCTGCCGCTCCTGCCGCTTGAGGCGGGGGAGTGGGCTCAGTCCTTTCCTGTCGGCTCCAGGCGCTCGGTCGGTCCGGCGAAGGCCAGGTGGAGGGAGCGGGAGTCGAGAAGCCAGTGGCCTTCGACCTTGAGGAAGGTGTCCTCGTAGTGACCGACCTGCGTCGGAGCCCGTGGGGGTGCGAAGCCGCCGACGTGTCCGTCGACACGGTAGGTCGTGAAGTAGGTGGTCGCGGTGGCTGTCGCCTCGGAGGTGACAGTGACCAGGATATTCGTGCATATCCGGCGCGAGAGCCGGTCCTCGGGCCGGCCTGCGAAGTACGACCGGAGGGCGTCACGGCCTTCGATCCGGCGGTCGCCTTCGGTCCACTCCCAGACCCCGTCATCCGTGAACAGCTCGGCCACGGAGCCGGGGTCACCGAGGTCGAGCCTGTGGACGAACTCGGTGACGAGACGCTCACAAGCCCGCTCGGCGAGCAGGCGCTCCATGGGATCCAGCGCTTCGGTAGTCATCCGCATGTCCTATCAGGACCTCGTGGAGTCACCGCGGTTCCTGGTCCCGGAGATCATCGAGGCGCTCGATGTCGTCGTGGAGCGACTCCCGCTCCTCGGGGGTGAGGGGGAGTGCGGCGGCCGTGTCGAGAGCGGTCGCCGCCGTCGTGCTGTCCCCGAGGCGACCGGAGACGTCCGCTCGCAGGACCAGGAGGCGGAACAGCTGCACGGGCGTGGGCCGTTCGTCGTCCAGGCGGAGCACGCGGTCGATGATCTTCGCGGCCCCCGCCGGGTCGTCCTTGGAGTCCGCGAAGAGGGATGCCATGTGGAGGGCCCGGGCGAAGGTCTCCTGGGGAGCGGGCCGGTGGCGCTGGTCCTCGCTCGTCGGCTGTCCGACACGGATGCAGTTGCCGCCCGGGTCGGTCATGAGGAACTGCCGCACGCCGTACGACATGTTCTTCAGCGGCCCGATGCGCGGGAGGCCCCGGGTCGGGATCCTCCCGTAGGCCGCCTTGAGACCGGCCCGGAAGGCCTCGTGGAGCCCGTCGACGTCGTCGGTCAGGACGTAGCAGGTACTGACGGACGAGGTCGGCTCGTACTGCTTCATCCCGAAGAACTGGAGCTGGATGCCGCCTCGTTCCACGACGGCGTACGGGTTGGGACTCTGTTGGCGAAAGGTCACCTCGAACCCGAGAGCGATGTAGAAGTCGAGCACGGGCGGGATGGTCCGGCACGGCAGGATCGGAATGGTCTTCTCACTCATCCCGTCAGTCTAGTCAAACTTGATTAGTGTGGGGGAGAGGTGAGGGGAGGGGAGAGGGCGGGTGGGGGAGGGGCAGGGTGGAGGGAGAAGTGTGGCTTGAGGTGCGGGGCGATCCGACCGCCGCCCCGCCATCCGCCGGACGGCCTCCATCCGCCGTACGGCCGTCGGCCGATGGAGGCCAGGAGGCGCCCCGTCGGGGCGCGGCTGCTCCGGGAGCGATGCGCGCTTCGCTACCGTCGGCCGCAGCAGGGGGGGCGACCGCAGCGACAGCGAGGCTCCCATGCCGGACGAGAGAGAGCCGGACCCCTTCGGGGGCGGTCACCTGGACATCCCCCACTTCGACGCCGACCACATCGACGCCGGTCACGCGACCTGCTCGGCCACCACGACATCGCGCATTTCGACCTCCACGACGACGTCCACGCGGACGAGCACGACGACGAGCCCCACAGCGACGAACCGGCCCACGACGACCACGCGGACTCGCCTCCGCACGACGACGCCCACTACGACGACTACCCCGACACCGGGTACGCCGACCACAACCACGACGACACCGACGTCGGCTTCGACCTCCTGGACCGCTTCGAAGCGGTGATCAACCGCTTCGAGCAGGTCATGCGCCTGCGCGAGCAGGGGATCCTGAGGCTGATCGACGAGCGTACGCGCGCCATCTCCACCGAGTCCTCCCGGCTCTTCGGCGAGATCACCGAACGTCTCTCCGCCATCGACGGCGAGGTCTCGGTGCTGCGCCGGCAGAGCGGTGAGCAGCCCGGTCGGGAGGGCAAGGGATGACCGTCGAACTCCGGCCCTTCGGTGTCCGCTGCAACCTGCAGTGCCAGTACTGCTACCAGAACCCCCAGCGCGATGTGGACAACATCGCGCAGAAGTACGACATGGAGGCCATGAGCAGAGGGTCGCCGGGGCGCGCGGTCTGGGTGCGTTCGCTGGTACGGGGACCTCGCCGCCGAACCCGTACCCGGCCCGGCATGAGCGCTCGGGCCGGGTCCCGTTCCCGGTGGGTGTTCCCTACTCCGGCCCGATCGGGGGCAGCGGTTCGCGGGCCGCGTGCCAGGTGGGCGGGAGGGCGGTGACGCCCGTGCGAGCGCCGATCACCCCGCCCACGACGGCGCAGGTGGTGTCGATGTCGCCGCGCCCGGCGACGGTGACCCACAGGCCCTCCTCCAGGTCGTCGAGGTGCCCCGCCGCGCACCACAGCGCGTAGGGGACGGTGTCGGGCCCGGACATCCGGTACCCCGAGCCCAGGACCTCCGCGGCGTGCCGTACCGAGGTGTGCGCCGGCATCCGGGCCGCGATCCGCACTCCGGACCGGACGTCGCCGTCGGGGAGGAGCTCGGCGACCGCCCGGAGGAAGTCCGGACGCGTCGGCGCGGGCCCGCCCCGGCTGCGCGTCGCCAGCGCCGCGGCGAGGGCCACGGCGACCGCCCCGGCTATCGCCTCAGGGTGGTGGTGCGAGACCGCGCCCTGGAGGGCGGCCTGCTCGGCGACCGCGTCGAGGTCGGCGGCGAGCCAGGCACCGAGCGGGGCCGCGCGCATGGCTGCGCCGTTGCCCCACGAGCCCTGGCCCTCGAACTGTCCGGCGACCACGTCCCGCCAGGGCTCGCCCGCGCCGATCCGACGGAGCACGTCGTGCATCGAGGCTCCGTAACCGCGGTGCGTGTCCTCGGCGTAGGCCTCAGCGAAGCGCCGGGCGAGACGGTCCTGGTCGACGGTGCCGCCGCCTTCGGCGAGTTCCCGGACGAGCACCAGCGCCTGGGCGGTGTCGTCGCTCCACTGCCACAGCGGCTCCGGAGGCGGGGTCCGTGCCTCCAGGGCCGCCGAACCGTTCCGGCGCAGGATGCCGAACCAACGGTCGCCGAAGGCGTCACCGAAGGACAGCCCGTACAACGAATCCAGTGCGGTGGCGGGGACGTCGATCATGGGAGCAGTGTGCCAAGGCGACGGTGCGCCCCGCACTCCCCTTTCGGCGGGGGCCTGTGACGAACCTTCAGGTCGGCCAGCCGACCCGGCCGCCCTCCACCCTGAGCACGTCCGGAACCTCGGCTTCGTGGAACCTCAGGAATCCGATCCCGACCGCGCCGTCCCCGGCCGCATGCGTGTCATGAGCCCTCGCCGCGAGCCAGCTGAGCAGCTCGCCGATCCGGTCGAACTCGTCCGGGTGGACCTCCTGTCGGGACGTCAGTGACCAGCCCCCGCGCGGCAGGTCCGCGCGGTCGGCCAGGGCCGAGCAGAGCGCACCGCCCACCCGCGCCGCCGCGCCCCGTCCGGCCAGCAGGGGACGGGGATCGTCCTCGATCACCGGAGTCCCGTCGTCGTCCACCACCACGACCGGGAACTGGGTGACGAGGGACAGGGGGTGCTCCGGTGGGGGGCCGATCCCCAGGTGCCAGCTCAGCTCGACCAGCTCCGTCTCGGAGATCTCGTCCCGCAGGTCGACAGCGATCGTCAGCTCATGGAGGTCACTCATCCGGTGAACCCTATGGCCCGGCACCGACCGGTCGACCGCCGAGGGATCGGCCACCGGCCGATCCGCTCTCAGGACGGCGCTCCGTAGCGGGTGGCCAGTGTGGCCGCGCGCCGGTGCAGGGAGTCGCGCAACCACTGCGGGGACAGGGCTTCCGCGTGCGGGCCGAGGTGCCACAGCGCCCACTCGGCGTGTCGCGCGTCCTGGAAGGTCACCTGCAGTCGCAGCCGGCCGCCCCCGTTGGTCACGTAGGACCTGTTCGACCCCCCGTGGGACCCGTCGGACCCGTCGGACCCGTAGGTCTCGTTGGCTCCGCCGGTCCCGCCGGTCCCGTCTGTCTCCTCTGTCTCCTCTGCCTCCTCGGTCAGGACGGCCAGTGCGGTGCCCACCAGGTCCGCCCTTCGTGCCGGGTCCATCCGTACCAGCACGGTGACTTGGTCGCCGCCGGTCCGGAACTGCCTGCTGCGTTCCTGCCAGGCCCGGTCCAGATCGACGCGCTCCGGGCGCTGTGCCGGTTCGGGGAGTTCCTCCGCGGCCAGGACACGGGACAGCCGGTACGTACGGTCCGCGCCCGACCTCGTGGCCAGCAGGTAGCCCTGGTCCCGCACGGTGACGAGCCCGATCGGGTCCACCGTGCGCCACTTCGGGGCCTGGTCCACGGCCTCGTAGTGGATGCGCAGCTGGTGTCCGGCGAACACCGCGCGCCGGATCTCCGTCATCACGGCGTCCGGCACCTCCTCGGTGACCAGCCGGCGCGCGAGGACGTCGGTCTCCGGGTCGATGAGCAGGCGCTGCGTCGCGCCGGCCGCGGTGGCCCGGTAGCTCTCGGGCAGCGCGTCGACCACCTTGCGCATGGCCGAGGCGAGTGCCGGGCCGAGGCCGAACGTCTGGGCGCCGCGCCGCGATCCGGCGATCAGAAGAGCGAGCGCCTCGTCGTGGTTGAGTCCGGTGAGCTCGGTCCGGAAGCCGGGCAACAGCTCGAAACCGCCGTGCCGACCGCGCTCGGCGTAGACCGGGACACCGGCCGCGGAGAGCGCGTCGATGTCCCGCAGCACGGTGCGGGTGGACACCTCCAGCTCACTGGCCAGCGTCGTCGCGGACAGTCGGCCGTGCTGCCGCAGCAGCAGGACCAGCGAGACCAACCGATCGGCGCGCACCCGAAAACGCTACCTGAATACGTGACACTCGATGTCGTGATTCGTTGGGAGGCTTCATTTCAGCACGAGACAGACCGAACGCTCACGAGAGGTGCTCCACATGGCACACGCCCTGGTCAATCCGGACGGTCTGCACGACCCGGTCCCGTTCGGCTACAGCCACACCGCCGCCGTTCCCGCGGGGACGGAACTGGTGTTTGTCGCGGGGCAGTACGGATCGGGCCCGGACGGCGCGGTCGTCTCGGCCGACTTCGCCGAGCAGGTGAGGCAGGCGTTCCGCAACGTGGGCACCGCCCTCGCCGCCCATGGCCTCGACCTCAGCCACGTCGTCCAGCTCAGGACGTACGTGGTGAACCACGACGTCAGCAAGCTGGGGCCGATCGCCGGGGCCGTGGGGGAGGCGTGGGGTTCGAAGCCGCCCACGCAGACCCTCATCGGTGTCGCGAGCCTGGCCGCGCCCGACGTGCTGTTCGAGGTCGAGGCGGTCGCTGCTCGGGCCTGAGCCGTCGGCGGCCTCAGAGCGTGGGGCCCTCGGTGGCGGCCAGCATGTTCTCGATGAGGGCGGCGGCGCGCGGGGTGCCGCCCTCGGCCCGGGCGGCGGCCCGCAACTGCTGGGACCGGTCGACGCGTTCCGGATCAGTGACCAGGTCGTTCAGCGCCGCGCGAAGGGTCTCCGCGGTGGCGTCAGCGGTGTCCACACGGCGGGCGACGCCCAGTTCCACGAGCCGGTCGGCGTTCATGAACTGCTCGGCTCCCTGCGGCACGACGATCATGGGGACGCCGGCGAGAAGCCCTTCGCCGCAGCCGCCCATGCCGGCGTGGGTGACGAAGGCGGCGGCCTGTTCCAGGATCGCCCGCTGCGGGACCCAGGGATGCACATCGACGTTGGGCGGGATGCTGCCGAGCTCCCCGGGGTCGGTGTGCTTGCCGATCTGGAGTACGACGTGCCAGCCGGGCAGGTCGCCGAAGGCCGCGACGCACTGGCGGTAGAACGCGGGCCGGCGCGTGTACGCAGAGCCGAGCGAGACCAGCAGCACCTGGTCCGCGGACGCCGGGCGGGTCCAGCCGTCCGTGTCCGCTCGGGTGTCGAAGCAGGGGCCGACGAAGGTCACCGTGTCGGTGTCGACTCGGTCGGCGTGCGGCTGCATCGCTCGCGGGATCAGGGCGAGCGCCCGGGCGGGCGGTCCGGAGAACGCGTCCACGTCCGTGGTGGTCGCACCGCAGTCGGCGAGCCACCGTGCGAACCTGTCCCGGTACGCGTCGGCGCCCGGCAGCTTCCGCAGAGGCGCCGCGACCTCCTCCTGGTAGCCGTCCCAGCCGACGAACGTCGGGGACAGCTGCACGAGGGGACGGCCCTGCCCTTCGGCGAGGGCGCGCGCGGCATAGGCGCCGATGTCGTAGAGGTACAGGTCGGCCGGATCGTCGTCGTAGGCGGCGCGCAGTTGCGGGAGCGCCTGGACGGCGTCGTCGAGGAAGAGGCTCGCCGCGGCGATGGGATCGGCTGGCCAGTCGTTGTCCGCGACGGGCAGCGTGGAGGTGCAGGGCACCAGCTCCGCGCCGGCGGACTCGATCAGGTCGGCAACGAACGGGTCGTTGGCGTAGGTGACCCGGTGCCCGCGGGCCACCAGCTCGCGGATGAGCGCGAGGCTGGGCAGGACATGGCTGACGATGGGGACGCCGACCATGGCGACATGGGCGCGGCGGCGGGCCATGGGCGATCACTCGTTTCTGGCGCGGGGCGGGTGCGGGCGGTGTGGTGAGGGCGCGGTGTCAGGGCTGGTCGATCCGCGCGGCGGCCTCCTCCAGATCGGCGACGGTCCCCGACATGATCGTCCGTACGTGCCGGGTGATGTGCTGCACGGGCCAGTCCCACCACGCCACGGCGAGGAGCCGGGCGATGTCCGCGGCGTCGTAGCGGGTGCGGATGAGGCGGGCGGGGTTGCCGCCGACGATGCCGTAGTCGGGGACGTCGCCCGTGACCACGGCGCCGGCGGCGACGATCGCGCCGTGACCGATGCGTACACCGGGCATGACCGTGGCGCCGTGGCCGAACCACACGTCGTTGCCGACGACCGTGTCGCCCCGGCCGGGCAGGTCGGTGATCAGGTCGAAGTGCTCCGCCCAGGAGCCCCCCATGGTGGGGAACGGGAAGGTGGAAGGACCGTCCATGCGGTGGTTGGCGCCGTTCATGAGGAACCGGGTGCCCGTCCCCAGCGCGCAGTACCTGCCGATGACGAGCCGCTCGGGACCGTAGTGGTACAGGACGTTGCGCGTCTCGAACGCGGTCGGGTCGTCCGGATCGTCGTAGTAGGTGAAGTCACCGACCTCGATCAGCGGCGACTTCACCAGCTGCTTGAGCAGAACCACGCGCGGGTGCTCGGGCATCGGGTGGAGCACGGTGGGGTCAGCGGGAACGGGCGTCATCGTGGAGGCGGTTCCTCTCCGGTGGACTTCGGCGACAACTGTCGCGTTAAGATGCTGGCACAGCCCCGCCGCCCTGATCAACCGGATACCGAGTGCCGATGACAGACCCACTGGACACGACGTCGGACCGCCGTCCGGGCGGTCGCACCGCCCGCGTCCGCGCCCAGGTCCTCGACGCGGTGCGCGCCGAGCTCGCTGAAGGCGGTCACGAAGGACTCACGATGGAGGGGGTCGCGACGCGGGCCGGAGTGCACCGCGCCACGGTCTACCGGCGCTGGCGGGATGTCGGCGGCCTGCTCGTCGACGTCATCGACGCCGCCGGCGAGACCGACTGGCAGCCGCCGGACACCGGCTCGCTGCGCGGCGATCTGACGGCCCTCAACGAGGAGATCCAGGAATCCCTGGTCGTACAGCCGTCGTTCGCCGTCGCCCTGATGGCCGCCTCGTTCCACTCCGAACAGGCCGCGCGGGCCCAGACGCGGTTGTGGGCGGACCGGTACGGCCAGTGCGAGATCCTCGTCGAGCGCGCCATCGAGCGCGGCGGTGAGCTCCCCGCACGGCACACCGACGCGCGGAGCCTGCTGATCGCCGCCACGGCGCCGCTCTACCACCAGCTGGTGCTCCTGCGCGGCGACCCGGACCCGCGACTCCCGGAACGGGCCGCGGAGGCGGCAGTCCTGGCGGCCGCCGCGGGTGCCTTCTCCGTCCGTCGGTAGGGGAGCGGGGCCCGGCCGGTCTCCGGGCACACGTCCGCCTTCTCCGTCCGTCGGTAGGGGAGCGGGGCCCGGCCGGTCTCCGGGCAACGTCCAGGGTCGCCGGCCCTCGCGCGGGTCGGGCCCCGCGCACCGCACGGCGCTCCCGTGCGGTCGTGGGGCGGGCGGGCTGGAGTACGGGGGTGTTCCGGCCGATCTCCCAGATATGGCTTCCGACGACACCGCCCCCTTCGCCCGGCCCCCCGGTCCTCCTGCCGATCCTCCCGGCGGACCTCCCGCCGACCCTCCCGGGGAGCCTGCTCCCGGTCCTGCCGCCGCGTCCGAACGGCATGCCTCCTGGCTGGAGTTGTTCTTCGACCTGATCGCCGTCGCCGGAGTCGCCCAGCTGGCGCATCTGCTGCACGGCACCCCGGGCGCGGCCGACCTCGGTTTCTACTGCCTCCTGTACCTGGCGTTCTGGACCGCGTGGATGTGCTTCACGACGTACGGCAACGTCGCCGCCGACAAGGTGCACACCCGCACCGTGCTGATCGGCATGTTCGGGCTCGCCGTCATGGCCGCGGCCGTTCCCGAGATCCGCTCGGACCACGCGCGGGCCTTCGCCCTCGCCTACGTGCTCGTACGGCTCCTGGCCTCGCGCGTCTGGCAGCGGCGCGGGGAGGTCGTCGCGGACTGGCCGGTCGCGCAGCTGACGGTCGGGGTCGTCCCGTGGATCGTGTCCGTGTGGGCCGAGGCGCCGACGCGCTACTGGCTGTGGGCGGCCGGCCTCGCCCTCGACCTGGGGCTCACGTTCGCCCTGTCCCGCAACCGCGTCCTGGCCCACGCCCGGGAGGAGTGGGAGGGGCACGCCGCCCACCGCGAACGTGCCGCCCGCCCCGCGCCGGTGGCCGCCCGCTTCGACGCCCGGCACCTCGACGAGCGGCTCGGGCTGTTCACCCTGATCGTGATCGGCGAGAGCGTCGCGCTGGGGGTGGAGGCCTCTTCCGAAGCCGAGTGGACCTCCCGACTCGGCACCTTGGCGGTGGGCTCCTTCGTCCTTCTGCTCGCGCTGTGGGCGCTCGCGGTGCGCCGCTCGTGCGGGGTGCCGTTGCTCGGCTTCGGCGTGCTCGCCCCGCGTTTCGCGCTGCCGCTGCACTGTGTCGCGACGGGTGCGCTCGCCGCCCTCGCGGCCTCCCTCGGTGGGGCGGTGGAGCACGTCGACGGGCATCTGCCGCTCGGGATGCGCTGGCTCATGTGCGGCAGCATCGCCGTGTTCCTCTCCGTCGGCCTTCTGGCGGGAGTGGTCTCGGGCCGGGACGCCCGCTGGGTCCTGGTGGTCGGCGTGCCCGTGGTCGTCGCGCCCCTTCTGCTGGGCGCCTTCGCCGGTCGCGGATTCCCGGCCGCACTGGTGTGGGCCCTGGTGCTCGTGGCCCGCTGGCCCTGGCTGTACGAGAAGCTGGCGGGGCGCCGCGGCACCGCGGGTGTCCGGGGGTAGGCCCTCGGTGGGCGGTGCAGGCGTGAGCTGCGAGCGGTGGGGGTGTGGGCCGCTGGTCGGGGCGGGCGGGCGATGTGTCCGGGGGCGGATGGATCATCATGGAGGGATGCCTGAGAACCCATTCTCCGCAGCACCGACCGTAGTTCGTCTGCCTCGGTACACGAGGGCCGAGCAGGACGAGATCCTCGGCGCCGGCGACGACCCCTTCGGTGTCGCCTCGACCGGCCTGACCTGGCTGCCCAAGGAAGAACACTTCGGTGTCAGAGACGGCGACCGGCTCGTGGCCCACGCCGGCCTCCTGCGGCTGCCCGTGGCGATCGGCGGTGCCGAGACGGAGGTGGTGGGTGTCGGCGGAGTGGCCGTCGCACCCGACATGCAGGGTCGGGGGCTGGCGCGGCTCGTCGTCGCGGCGGCGCTCGACCACGCGCGCACGCTGGGTCCTCGGCACGCGCTCCTGTTCTGCCGGCCTCCCCTCGTGCCGCTCTACCAGCGCCTGGGATGGCACCCGCTCGACCAGGACGTCCTCGTCGAACAACCCGGGGCCCGCTGGGTGACCATGCCCCTGCGGACCATGGTGACGCCCCTGCGCGACGACGCGCACTGGCCTGAGGAGCCCGTACGGCTCCTCTCACTCCCCATGTGAGTCGACTTCGCGCACCGCGGCGGCGACGGCCCGGAAGTCCTTGCGCAGGATCTTGGAGTGGTTGCTCGGGACCTTCGCGCTGACCCGGATGTTCGGGTTGCGGGCGAGCACCGGGTCGAGGCCGGCGCGGATCCTCTCCATCAGGACCGGGTCGCCGCCCAGGTTGCCGCCGGTGGCGAGCACGTACCGGGTCGGCACGGTCAGGCGGTCGAAGACCGGATTGAGGGCGGCGGGTGCGCAGAGTTCGTTGATCTCGATGTTGATCTCGGCGTGCTGCGCGGCGCTCATGCGCGCGGCCATGCCGAGCGGGCGGGCGAGGGGGAACAAGGGGCTCAGCCGGCGGAACAGCTTGCGGACCTGTTCCCGGCCGGCGTCGTCGAGCCACTCGTGCGCCATGGCACCGTCGACGGAGACCACCCCCAGGGCGCGCTCCGGGTTCCGGGCGGCCCAGTGGACGGCGAGCATGGCGCCGTACGACCAGCCCACCAGGATCGGCCGGTCCACGCCCCTGGCGGTCAGGACGGCATCGAGGTCGCGCAGGCACGCCTCGAACGAGTAGTCCGTGGAGCGCTCGGACCTGCCGCGGGCGCGCTCGTCGTAGGTGATGTGCCGGTAGTCGCCGCCGAGTTCGGCTATCGCGTGCCGCCAGTGGGACTGGTCGGCGTAGGAGCCGTTGAGGTAGACGACGGGGCGGCCGGCCCCGCCGGTGTCGGTCACCGCCAGCGCGGTGTCCTCGATGGGCACCATGCCGGTCCAGGCGGCGGACCGCTTGCTGGTCGCGGCGGACTGGTTGCTGGTCATGGTGGTTGCTCCTCGGTGCGGGTCGGGTTCTGCGGGGTCGGTGGGGGTGGGGGTGGGGTGGGGTGGGTCAGAGGCTGCGGGCGGTGATGTCGCCGTAGGCGGTGGTGGCGTGGATGGTGAGGGGGGCGTCGGCGCCTTCGGTGTTGTTGAGGGAGTTGTGGACGCGGCCGTGGGTGGTGCCGGCGTCGAGGGTGGCGGAGACTCCGCGGGCGGCGCCGATGGTGATGGTTCCGGCGAGGGTGTGGAGGGTGACGGGGCCGGTGTGGGCCTGGGTGACGTGGAGGTCGCCCTTCTGGGTGGTGAGGGTGGCGGGGCCGCCGAGGCGGCCGATGTGGATGTCGCCGGCCTGGA
>NZ_JBEOXR010000049.1:0-65088 GCF_040296665.1 Streptomyces sp. NPDC002057 | reverse complement strand
GGCGGTGCGCCCCGCCCGCGCGGGCGGGGCGCGGGGCCGCCCGCGCGGCCCCCCCCGGGCCGGCCGCGGGGCGGGGACCGACGTCCCCGCCCGGCGGCCGGTGGCCGTGCCTGTCGCGGCTACGGCTTCTCCTCGGTGTGGAGGGCGGCCACCTCCTCGGAGGTGAGCGCCCTGTCGTAGGCGTGGACCTCGTCGATCGATCCGTTCCAGAAGTCGACGTTCCCGCCGTTCCAGCGGGCCCGGCCCACGGAGAGCGGTCCGGTGCCGACCTCCGCCGGTCCGGCGGCGGCGGTCGCCGCGAGGACGCCGTCGACGTACAGCCTGATCTCGTTCCTCGCGGCGTCACGGACACCGACGAGGTGGTACCAGCGGCCCGGTTCGGGGGTGGTGACGTACCGGGCGCGGTTGCCGCCGGGGGTGCTGAAGGCGAAGGCGCCCTGGCCGTACTGGAGGTAGAAGGGGTTCTCCTGGCGGCGTCCGTCCTGGCTGACCACGGTCGCGTAGTTGCCGGGCAGGGAGTCGAGCGTGGCCCAGGCGGAGACGGAGTAGCCGGTGGTGGTGTCGAGTACGGGCCCCTCGGTCTCGGCGTACCGGCCCCGGCCGTCGAAGCCGAGGGCGCTGCCGCTCACGCCGGGGACCCAGGTGGTGCCCTCGGTGAGCTTCAGGTGCCCGGCCTGGGGGCCCGCGTCCCGGGCCGTGGCGCCGGTGCCCTCGTCGAGGGACCAGGATCCCCCGCCCTTCAGCTGGTCGCGCTCGCCCGCGGCGGCGCCGGCCGCGATCACCTTCCGGTTGATCTCGCGTACGCGCACCGGGTCGACCTTGATGTCGCGGCGGTCGTAGGTGTAGAGGCCGTTGAGTTCGTTCTCCAGGTCGGAGATCTGGGTGTAGACGGAGCCGGAGAGCTCGGCCCGGGCGGCCTCCAGGTAGTACTTCTCCGTGTTCTCGACGTACTTCCGGGTGAGCGCCTCCTTGTCGGCGACACCGCTGTAGATCACCGTGGGGGCGCCGGGCCACATGTGGCCGGGGGTGCGGAGGGTGAAGCCGCCGTGCTCACCGTCCATGGCGGCCCGTTCGGTGTCGGGGAAGGCCGGGTCGGTGTTGTTGTAGTCGTGGTGGTCGATGATGTCGCCCTTGCCCGAATCACCCTTGGAGTTGCAGCAGTTGACCCCGCTGTGGGCGTTGACGACGCGGGACGGGTCGGCCGCCCCGACGGACTCGGCGATGCGGCCGGTCTCCTCGCGGTTCCACTCGCCCCAGCCTTCGTTGAAGACGATCCAGCCGATGACGGAGGGCGAGTCGTGGTGCTGGCGCATCATCTCGCGGCCCTGGTCGACGAAGGCCCTGTGGCCGGCCTCGTCGGTCAGGTCGCCCGAGACGAAGTCCTGCCAGACGAGGAGGCCGAGCCGGTCCGCGTGGTAGAACCAGCGCTGCGGCTCCACCTTGATGTGCTTGCGTACGGCGTTGAAACCGAGCTTCTTGTGCGCCTCCAGGTCGAAGGCGAGGGCCTTGTCGCTGGGCGGGGTGTAGAGGCCGTCGGGCCAGAACCCCTGGTCGAGGGTGGCGAGGGAGAAGATCGGCTTGCCGTTGAGGACCAGCTTCGGGTAGCCGCCGACCTTCTCGATCCCGATCTTCCGCATGCCGAAGTAGCTGTCGACCTCGTCGGCCGACCTGCCGTCCGTGAGCCTCACTTCGAGGTCGTAGAGGTACGGGTCGTCCGGGCTCCACAGGTGCTGGTTCGCCACCGGCAGGCGCAGCGGACGGTTGGCGGGGCCCTCGATCCGGCCGACGACCTTGCCGCGGGTGTCACGGGCGACGGCCGCGACGCGGGCGCCGGGCGAGGCGTCGTCGGACTCGACGGTCACCGCCAGGGTGCCGGTGTCGATGTCGGGGGTGGTGACGACGTCGTCGATGGAGACGGGGGCGACCGGTTCCATCCAGACGGTCTGCCAGATGCCGGACGACTGGGTGTAGAAGATGCCGCCGGGGTTGGTGGACTGCTTGCCGGTGGGCTGGTTGCGGCCACCGGTGTCGGTGACCGCGACGACGATCTCCTGCGGTCCCGTTCCCTTGATCGCGTCGGTGACGTCGGCACTGAACGCGTTGTAGCCGCCGGTGTGGTCGGCCACCTGCTTGCCGTTGACCCAGACCCGGGCCCGGTAGTCGACGGCACCGAAGTTGAGCTTCAGCCGGTTGTCCCTGGCGCCGCTGCCGACCTTCCAGTCCTTCGGCACGTTCACGAGCCTGCGGTAGAACATGTGGTCCTCGTGCCGCTCCACGCCGGAGAGCTGCGACTCGACCGGGAACGGCACGATGATCTTCTCGTCGAGGTTCCTGCCGAAGACCGGCTGCTCGCCGGCGTCCGCTCCGGCGAACTGCCAGGGCCCGTTGAGGTTCTTCCACCTGCCGCGCACCTGCTGGGGCCGCGGGTACTCGGGCAGCGGGTTCTTCTCGTCCAGCCGGTCGCCCCACTCGGTGGTGAGCCGGTGGGTGGAGAGGTTCTTCGCGGAGCGGAGGATCCGCGGGACGGTCTCGGAGCCGTTCTTCAGGCCGCCCTTCCCGTCGTAGTCGACCCGGACCTGCTGGTTCTTCTGGATCGGCTCGGCGAGGGTGACGAGCACCGAGGTGCGGTCGCCCGGGGCGACGGTGACCGAGCGGATCGGCATGGGGGTGGTGTCGGCCTCGACCGTGAGGTGGTCCTTGACCGCCGCGAGGTCGGAGACCCTGTTCTCGAACCGGGCGCGCAGTCGGCGGCCGCTCTCGTCGACGGTCAGCTCGACCGGGTAGACCTCGAAGTCGTCGGGTGGCGTGAACGCCGACTCCGGTACGAGCTGCTTGGCGAGGGTCGGCGTCGACCAGCGCAGGAACATGTTCGCCCCGCCGACGTCCTGGAACATCTCCAGGCGGAAGTCGTGCTTCTCACCGGCGGTGAGTCTGATCGGCGCGCTGGTCTGTTCCCTGTCCCAGTCGGGTGTCCAGTGGTCGATGACCGGCTTCCCGTCGATGAGGAGCCGGAAGCCGTTGTCTCCGATGCCGTGGAACGTGTAGTCGCCGGTGGCCGGCGCCTCGATCCGGCCCGTCCAGCGGGCGGTGGTGTGTTCGCTCCGGCCCGTGAGGCTCTGGAAGGTGCCCGTGAGTCCGGAGAAGTCGATCTGCGGGTCGAGGGAGGTGCCGCCGAGTACGGCGAAGTCCCGCGCGCCCGGGGCGGACATGCTGAAGTACTCGCCCTTCAGGCCGTGCACCTCGATGGCGGCCTTCTCTGCGGAGGGCTTTCCGGCGGTGGGCTTTCCGGCGGTGGGCTTTCCGGCGGTGGGCTTCTCGGCGGAGGTGGCGGGCGTGCCGGTGGAGGTGGCGGGCGTGCCGGTGGAGGCCGCGGCGGCGGACGGGCCGGCCGACGCGGACTCCGCGGCCGAGGCGGTGGGCAGCAGGGCGCTCGTGGGCAGCACCAGGGCCGCCGCGGTCAGGAGGGCCCACATTCTGGTGCGGGGGTGGGTGTGTCGTCGTGTCATCGAATCTCTACCTCGTGACAGAGGGGAATCGGAGCCGGTCCGGGGGCATGACGGCCGAACCCCCTGGGTGAGGTGGTTCGTGGTCTCCCGGCGCCCGGGTGCGTCCGGCGGTCGCCCACGGCCGTGCGGGCGCCGACGGGCCGACGGCGTCCCGGCCCGGAGCAGCGCGGGCACGGAGTGGCCGACGTGACGGCCTGCCGTCATTCCAACGTTGGAAATCGGTGTGCAGCGGAATGACAGCACGCCGTCCCCCGACTGTCCAGACCCCTCGCACACTCCCGCCGACCGCCCCTCACCCTCGGTGCCACGGAGCCGGGCTGAGTCCCCGGGACTCGTCGGGGAAACCTCGGGGAAACGTCGCTCCGCACTCTTGCCGTGCCGTCCGGCGCACGGTTATAACGTTGTAAAGACGCCGTCGCCGGCTTGCCACGTGAAAGTGTCGAAGGCGTGTCTTCCCAGTTCAGACCCGTACCAACCCGGTCCGCCGGCCTTCCACGGCAGGCTGACAACGTTTCCCTCGATTCTCGCGCGGCCGCACGCCACTCGGCGGTGCCGTCCCCGCCGTCCCCGCCAAGGAGTGTCTTGTCATGGCCCTTCCGAACACGGTCGTTCCGAAGAGAACCCGCACACTCACCGTCGCCTGCCTCGTGGTCGCCACCGCCACGCTCGCGCTGTCCGGCTGCGCCAAGTCCGAGACCTCGAACAACGCCGGCGGCGACAGCAGCCAGGAGGCGCAGGTCGTCCAGACCCCCACGGCGTCCTCGGGCCCCGGGTGCTCGCTGACGGCGTACGGCGCCCCGAAGCTCGACCTCAAGAACGCGATCGTCGGCTTCTCCCAGTCGGAGAAGGAGGCGAACCCGTTCCGTATCGCCGAGACCCAGTCCATCAAGGACGAGGCCGCGAAGATCGGCGTGAAGAAGCTCCTCACCACGAACGCGCAGTCGCAGCTCTCCAAGCAGATCAGCGACATCCAGGACATGCTGGCCCAGGGCGCGCAGTTCCTGATCGTCGCCCCGCTCAACTCCGACGGTCTGGAGCCCGCCCTCCAGGCCGCGGCCGCGAAGAAGGTGCCGGTCCTCACGATCGACCGCAAGGTCAACGCGACCGCGTGCAAGGACTACCTGGCCTTCCTCGGCTCGGACTTCGTCGAGCAGGGCAAGCGCGCCGCCGACGCGATGATCAAGGCGACCGGCGGCAAGGGGAAGGTCGCCATCCTCCTCGGCTCCTCCGGCAACAGCGTGACGACCGACCGCACCAAGGGCTTCGTCGACCAGGTGGCGGCCAAGGCTCCCGGCCTGGAGATCGTCGCCCAGCAGACCGGCGAGTTCGCCCGCGACAAGGGCCAGCAGGTCATGGAGCAGCTCATCCAGTCGAAGCCCGGCATCACGGCGGTCTACGCGGAGAACGACGAGATGGCCCTCGGGGCCGTGACCGCGCTCAAGGCCGCGGGCAAGGCACCCGGCAAGGACGTCAAGGTCGTCTCCATCGACGGCACCCGCAACGCGGTCCAGGCCCTCGCCAACGGCGAACTGAACGCCGTCATCGAGTCCAACCCGCGCTTCGGCCCCCTCGCCTTCGCCACCGCCCAGAAGTTCTACGCCGGCGAGGGCATCCCCGAGGACGTCATCATCGCGGACCGGTCGTACGACGCGTCCAACGCCAAGTCGTCGCTGGGCGGAGCGTACTGACGGCAGATCGCCTCGCGGGAGCGGCGCTGGTCCGGCGGCGTGACGAAGCCGGGCCGGAGCCGGACCGGGCGCGCACGGGTGCCGGAGTGGCGGCGGCGCGAAGCCGAACCGGGCGAGCACCGGCGCCGGGCCGGCGGCGGGGCAGAGCCCGCCCGGGCGCGCACCGGCGCCGAGCCCCGCTCACGTACCGACGCCGGGCTGGGGCGCCCACGCCGGGCCACCAGGGTCGCGCGGGTCGCCACGGACCTCCCCGCCGTGGCGACCCCGCGGTCCCCGCCCGCCGTCCCCCGCCCTTCCTGGCTGACCCCGACGCACCCCCGCCCTCCCGGCCGCCCCCGACGCACTCCCGCTCACCTCCCCGACCGGCTCACCCGATCCAACTCCGGAAAGGCCACGTTCATGGCACCCCCCGAAGCGGCACCGGCCGCGACCGACGGCTCCGGGCCGTCGACCGCGCCGACGGTGCTGGAGGCTCGCGGCGTCGGGAAGCGGTTCCCCGGTGTCGTCGCCCTCGACGACGTGTCGTTCACGCTCCGCGCCGGTGAGACCCACGCCCTCGTAGGTGAGAACGGCGCGGGCAAGTCCACCCTGATCAAGGTGCTCACGGGCGTGCACCGGCCCGACAGCGGCACGTTGCTGCTCTCGGGTCGGCCGATCCACTTCTCCCGCCCGTTCGAGGCACAGCAGGCGGGCATCTCCACGATCTACCAGGAGGTGAACCTGGTTCCGCTGATGAGCGTGGCGCGCAACATCTTCCTCGGCCGCGAACCGCGGACGCGCCTCCGTCTGATCGACTTCCCCCGGATGAACGCCGAGGCCGCCGACCTCCTCGGCGGCTTCGGCGTCACCGTCGATCCCCGCCGCCCGCTGCACACCCTGGGCATCGGCGCGCAGCAGATGGTGGCGCTCGCCCGCGCGGTCTCGGTGCGGGCGCACGTGGTCGTCATGGACGAGCCCACCTCCTCCCTGGAGCCGCGTGAGGTCGAGACGCTGTTCCGGGTGATCGGCGACCTGCGGCGGAAGAACATCGCCGTCGTCTACGTGAGTCACCGCATGGACGAGCTGTACCGGATCTGCGACCGGGTCACCGTGCTCCGCGACGGCCGGCACATCCACACCGGTGAACTGGCCGGTCTGGACCGGATGCGGCTCGTCTCCATGATGCTGGGCCGGGAGATGTCCGAGGTCCGCAGGCACGGTGTGACGAGCTTCGCGGGTGAGGGCCACTCCGTCGCGCGCGACCCCGTCCTCACGGCGACCGGGCTGGTCAGGAAGCACCAGGTGGACGACCTGTCGCTGGAACTCCACGCGGGCGAGGTGCTCGGCCTCGGCGGTCTGCTGGGCTCCGGCCGCAGCGAGACCGCGAAGGCGCTCGCCGGCGCCCTGCCGCTGGACGGCGGACGGATCGCCGTCGGCGGGACCCCGCTGGGGCGGCTCTCGTCGGCGAGCGCCATCCGCGCCGGGATCAGCCTGCTCCCGGAGGACCGCAAGGCCGAGGGCATCGTGCCCGGTCTCTCGGTCCGCGAGAACATCGTGCTCGCGGCGCTCCCCCGCCTCTCGCGCGCCGGGATCGTCTCGCGCGCCCGGCAGGACCGGGTGGTCGACGTCTTCATGAAACGGCTGCGGATCAAGGCGTCCAGTCCCGAACAGAAGGTCGGCGAACTGTCCGGCGGGAACCAGCAGAAGGTCCTCCTGGCCCGGTGGCTCTGCCTCGAACCGAAGGTGCTGCTGCTCGACGAGCCCACCCGCGGCATCGACGTCGGCGCCAAGGCGGAGGTCCAGGCCCTGATCGACGAACTCGCGGAGGAGGGGCTGGCCGTGCTGCTGATCTCCTCCGACATCGAGGAGCTCGTCGAGGGCTCCGACCGGATCGTGGTGCTGAGGAACGGGGCCGCCGCCGGCGAACTGACCGGCGAGCAGGTGTCGGAGAGCGCGCTGCTCGCCGTCCTGGCCGACCACGCTCCCGCCGCCGCGGAGCCGGACCACGACACGACCGACACCGGCACCGGCACCGGCACTGACGCCGATACCGACACCGACGCCGTCACCGACACCGGCAGCCGCACCCGCACCCGCACCGATCTCGACACCGACGCCGACGCCGCGAGGCCGGCCCCCGACACCACCGCGGTCACCGAGGAGGACCCCCGATGACCACCCACGCGACCCCGACCCCGAGCGCCACCGAGGCTCCCGCGCCCTCCCCCGCGCCGCCCACCTCTTCCGTACGGCGCGGTGCGCCCGCGTGGTTGCAGGAGTACGGCGTGTACGCGGCGGTGGCCGTGCTCCTGCTCTTCAACGCCTTCTTCACCGAGCACTTCCTCACCGTCGACAACCTCCGCACCCAGCTGATCCAGGTCGCCCCGATCGTCATCGTGGCCCTCGGCATGGCCCTGGTGATCGGCACCGAGGGGGTCGACCTGTCGGTGGGGTCCGCGATGGCGCTCGCCGCGGCGCTGCTGCCGCTCTACCTGGGGTACGGACTCGTGCCCGCCCTGCTGATCGCCCTGCTCGCCGGGGCCGTCGTCGGCGCGGTCAACGGCGCACTCGTCTCGGTGGTGGGGCTGCAGCCCATCGTCGCCACCCTGGCCCTGTTCGTCGGCGGGCGCGGTCTCGCGCTCGTGATGGCGGACGGGCAGCTCAAGCAGATCGTCAACCCCGACCTGCTGTCGCTGGGCACCGGCAGTCTCCTCGGCATCCCCCTGGTCGTCCTGATCGCGGCCGTCCTCGCGCTCGCGGTGGCCTTCCTCGTCCACCGGACCACGTTCGGGCGCCAGGTCGTCGCCATCGGCGGCAACCGGTCCGCGGCCGCCCTCTCCGGGCTGCCCGTGAAGCGGGTCCTGACCGGGGTGTACGTCCTGTGCGGGGTGCTCGCCGCGCTCGCCGGCGTCCTCGCCACCGCCCGGCTCACCGCGAGCGACCCGTCCTCCCTCGGCACGCTGATGGAGCTCTCCGCGATCACCGCCGTGGTGGTCGGCGGCACCCCGCTGAGCGGGGGATCCATCCGGGTGCTCGGGACCGTCGCGGGGGCGCTGCTGATGCAGTTGCTGCGCGCGACGCTCGTCAAGCACGACCTGCCCGACTCCACCGCCCAGATGGCCCAGGCGGCCATCATCATCGCCGCCGTCTACGTCGCACGGGAGCGCCGATCCCGATGAACCCCACCTCCTCGCTCGCCTCACCGGGTAAGGGCACGACCTCGTCCGCGCCCCTCGGCGGCGCCCCCGGCCGCACGGGGCCGGGTGTCTCCGGCCGGGAACGGCTCGCCGCCCTCGTGCGGAGTCAGGGCGTGCTCGCCGTCCTCCTCCTCGTCGTCGTGATCGCCTCCTTCGTCTACCCGACCTTCGCCACGCTGGACAACGCGCGCGGGGTGACGGTGCAGGCCTCGTTCCTGGCGATCGTCGCCCTCGGCATGACCCTGGTGATCATCACCGGTGGCATCGACCTGTCCGTGGGCTCGGTCTTCGCGCTGGGCGGAGTGCTCGCCGCGTGGGCCTCGCAGTGGGGCATCGTCCCCGCGCTGCTCGTACCGCTCGTGGTGTGCGGGGCGATCGGCCTGGTCAACGGGTTGCTGATCGCCCGGGCCGGCATGGCGCCGTTCATCGTGACGCTCGCCTCCCTGCTGGGGGCGCGCGGGCTGCTGCTCGCCCTGACCGACGAGGGCGCCACCACGTATCTCGTCCCCAAGGGTTCGGCGTTCGCGACGCTCGGGCAGGGCAGCGTCGGCGGCTTCGGGTACCCGATCCTCGTCGCGCTCGTCCTGTTCGGCGCCGGCGGGCTCGTGCTGCAGCGCACGTCGTTCGGCCAGACGCTGTTCGCCGTCGGCGGCAGCGCCGACGCCGCCACGCTGATGGGGCTGCCCGTCGCCCGCGCGAAGGTGACGGTGTACCTCCTGAGCGGGCTGCTCGCGGGACTCGCGGGTGCCGTCAACGCGGCCCGGCTCTCCTCCGGTGTCACGATCGTCGGCGCCGGCATGGAACTCGACGCGATCGCCGCCGTCGTCATCGGCGGAACCCTGCTCGTCGGCGGCGCCGGATCGGTCAGCGGCACCCTGTGGGGCGTGCTGCTGCTCGCCGTCATCCAGAACCTCATCAACCAGATCGGCTCGCTCAACTCCTCGTACCAGTCGGTGGTCAGCGGTGGCTTCCTCGTCCTGGTCGTGGTCGCGCAGCGCTCCCTGTCCCGCGGCCGAAGTACCGTCTGACGATGGACGGATCATGCCCGGGTGCCCGGTTCGCCGGGCTCCCCGGCGCACCGCCGGCGCGTCCCCGGGGTCCGGGGTCCACCGGGCCCCGGGCGGTCCCCGGTCCCTTACCGATCAGAGCCGAACCAGAGGAGTGCCGTGGGCGTCAGCCTCAAGGACGTCGCGCAGCGGGCGGGCGTGTCGATCAAGACCGTGTCCAACGTGGTGAACAACTATCCCCACGTCACACCGCAGATGCGTGCCAAGGTGCAGCGGGCGATCGACGAGCTCGGCTACCGGCCGAACCTCACGGCCCGGCACCTGCGCAAGGGGCGCACCGGCATCATCGCCTTCGCCGTGCCCGAACTCGGCAACCCCTACTTCGCCGAGCTGGCCGGCGCCATCATCGACGCCGCCGCCCAGCACGACTACACGGTGCTCGTCGACCACACGGCGGGGCTGCGGGAGCGGGAACTGCTGGTGTGCCAGGAGTTCCGGTCCCATGTGATCGACGGGCTGATCCTCAGCCCCATCCATCTGGAGACGGCGGACCTGCTCGCCCGGCAGGAGACCTCGCCGCTGGTGCTGCTCGGCGAGCGCGAGTACGCGGCCCCGTACGACCAGATCGCCATCGACAACGTGGCGGCCGCGCGGGACGCGGTCCGCCATCTCCTCGACCTCGGCCGGCGCCGTGTCGCGTTCCTCGGCTCGCGCACCGGCCGCGAGCGGCAGCCCGCGCACCTGCGGCTGCGCGGCTGGCGGGAGGAGCTCGCCGCGGCCGGGGTGGAGCCCGCCGAGACGCTGGTCGTCGCCACGGACGGGTACGGCCGGGCCGATGGGGCCGCCGCCATGGCGGCGCTCCTGGACCGGGGGGAGCGGCCGGACGCGGTCTTCGCGTACAACGACCTCATCGCGCTCGGCGCCATGCGTACCCTCCGTGAGCGCGGCCTGCGGGTGCCGGAGGACATCGCCGTGGTCGGCTTCGACGACATCGAGGAGGGTCGTTTCGGCGCGATCAGCCTCACGACCGTCGCCCCCGACAAGCACGCCATCGCGCGTCTCGCCGTCGACCGGCTCGTCGAGCGGCTCGGCGGGGGGTCCGTCTCCGAGCCGCGCAGGATCAGTCCCGGGTACGAGCTGGTCGTCAGGGAGTCCACCGGACGCGGTCTCCCTCCAGGGCGGAGCGGTACGCCGCCGGAGACGACGGGCTGACCCGCTCCCCCTCCCCCTCCCCCTCCCCCTCCCGCCGCCTCCCCTCCTTCCCTTCGTCTCGTCCCCTCCGTCCGGTCATCCGCTCGCCCCGAGGACTCGCCATGCCCCGACCCACCGTCCGTCACCGGCCGTTCGGCACCGCCCCGAGCGGAGAGGAGGCCGACCTCTGGCGGCTGGACTCCCCCTCCGGCGTGTACGCCGAGATCCTCACGTACGGGGGCGTCCTGCACGCCCTCGGTGTGCCCGACACCGGGGGCCGGACGGCCAACGTCGTCCTGTCGCTGGCCTCGGTGGAGGAGTACGCCGGGAAGAGCCCGTACCTCGGCGCGCTGGTCGGCCGTTACGCCAACCGCATCGCCCACGGCCGCTTCACGCTGGACGGAACGACGTACCAGGTCCCCCGCAACGACCGCGGCCACGCCCTGCACGGCGGGCCCGAGGGCTTCGACACCCGGGTGTGGGACGCGCGTCCCGGCGTGGAGGGTGACACGGCGGTGCTCCGGCTGTCCCTGCACAGCCCCGACGGCGACATGGGGTTCCCGGGCGCCCTCGATGTCACGGTGACGTACGCCCTGGACGCCGAAGGCACCCTGTCCTACGCCTGCGCGGCCGTCGCCGACCGCCCCACCGTCGTCAACCTCACCAACCACGCCTACTTCAACCTGACGGGCGGCGGGGACGTCCTGGACCACACCCTGCGGGTCGACGCCACCGCCTATCTGCCGGTCGACGCCGAGGGCATTCCGCTCGGCCCGCTCCACGACGTGACGGGTACGCCCTTCGACCTGACGAGCCCCCGGCTCCTCGGGGAGGGCGTCCGGGCGGCGGACGAGCAGATACGTCTGGCCGGCGGATACGACCACTGCTGGGTGCTCTCCGGGAGCGAGCCGGGGCCCGTGCGTCCCGCCGCCCGGCTGACGGCACCGGCGGAGAAACGTGTCATGGAGGTGTGGACCACGGCACCCGGTGTGCAGGTGTACACGGCCAACCACCTGGACGGCTCCCTCGTCGACGGCGCGGGGCGTCCGCTCGAACGCCACGGCGCGGTCTGCCTGGAGACGCAGCACCTTCCCGACGCGCCCAACCGGGCCGACTACCCCAGCGCCGTGCTGCGCCCCGGGACGACCGCCCGTCGCCGTACGGAGTTCCGCTTCCCGCACCTGGCCGGCGGGGCGGGCCGCTGACGGGCGGGCTCGTGACGATGTGACGGCCGTGCGGAGGAATCCCGGCCACCCGACACCGGGTCTGCCGATCTCCGTCACCTCTCCTCGACGGATCGGGGTCCGGGCTCGCCCCGAGGTGGCGATTTTCCCCCTTCCGTCCTCAACTGACGCTCTCATCGGTGCTGTTGACTGTGTCACTTACACGTTTGCGCTGCGCGCGAGCGTTCTGGAACTCTCCGTTCGACTTGTCCGGCACAGGAACAACGGAGGCAATCCCCCATGCCCACACGGCGCATACGTCGCGCTTGGCTCACGGCGGCCGTCGCGGCCTCGCTCGCGTTCACCGGCCTCGCCGCTCCCGCCCAGGCGGAGGAGGCCTCGACCAGCGCGTGGACCGCGCCCGGCGGCGCGGCCTCGCCCGGTGACTTCACGATGTCGCCCGGCGCGTTGAACGCCGACACCACCGCGCGGGTCGCCCGTCTGGACGCCGTGCTGCCCAAGTCGGGCGTGCAGGACCTGCTGGCCGGGGCGAACCGCACCGTCCAGCCGTGGTGTTCCCGCGACCCGTTCGGCACCGCCCCCGACCCCGACGTCAAGTACTGCCTGCAGAGCGACGACTCCACCTCGCGCGAGTGGGTCCCCCAGGGCATGACCGGCGTCTCCGACGCGAAGAACAACGAGCTGTGGGGCGAGGCGGCGAACATCCAGCTGTTCGCCTCCTACGACGGCTGGGACCCGGGCCGGGAGGACGACCCGCTGCCGACGGCCGGCGACTGCACCACGGCCGAGCTGGAGAGCAACGACGCCTGCAACCAGAAGGGCGTCCGGATCACCTTCGTGCAGAGCCGGACCAACCCGGCCACCGGCAGCCCCGAGGTCAAGTACCGGCACGTCCTGCTGGGCTGGACGTACGTAAACTCGGCCGACCACGTCTCCTTCGACGGGCTGCACGCCGCCGAGTACCCGATCCAGAAGGGCGTCCACGCGGGCGGCATCGTCTGGTACGGCAACTACCTCTACGTCGCGGACACCCGCAACGGCCTGCGCGTCTTCGACATGCGCACCATCATGGACCTGGACCCGGACGGCGACCCCGCCACGCACGACGCGATGGGGGCCGACACCGACGGCGTGAAGACCACCGCGAACACCGAGGACAGGACGAAGGTCGGCCGGCACGACAACGTCTGGTACAGCTTCGGCTACCGGTACGTGATGCCGCAGGTCGCCGCGTGGAAGTTCAAGGCGCCGCAGGGCAACCCCAAGGGTTCGTACGCCTGCGTCGACACCGGCGCCCCGAAGGCCTCCTACATCTCGCTGGACCGCAGCACCGAGCCGGACCGGCTGCTCATGGGCGAGTACTGCCGTCCGGAGAGCGGCCGCCCGTCCACCGGCCGCATCGCCTCCTACCCGGTCGCGGCCCTGGAGGGGCGCTCCGCCGACGTGAGCGCTCAGGGCTGGGCCAACTACCTGCCGATGGCCGGCGGTGGCGCCCAGGGCGCGGCGGCGTACGACGGCACGCTGTACGTGAACGAGTCGAAGGGCACGGACGAGCCGGGGAACCTCTGGCGCTACCGGTGGAGCGACGGCCGGTTGGTCCAGGACGGCCAGGCGGTCAAGACCGCGCGGGGTGCCGAGGACCTCTACATCGAGCGCGGCACGGGCCGGCTGTGGTCCCTGTCCGAGCACCGTCCGGGGGTGGACTCCGACTGCGAGGCGAACCCGGGCGCCGGCGACCCGGACGGGACGGACTACTGCCAGCGGGTGCTCTACGGGCACAAGCTGAGCTGGCTCGACGCCCAGCCGTAGCGCGGACCGCCGCTACCTCACGGCGGTCAGGGAGGCGTAGACGACCGTGTTGGCCTGGTATCCGGTGCGGTCGGACCAGCCGCCGCCGCAGGTGATGAGCCGCAGTTCGGGGCGGCCGGATTCGCCGTAGACCTTGTCGTCGGGGAACCGGCTCTTCGCGTGGTCCTCCACCGCCTCGACGGTGAAGAGGGCCGTGCGGCCGTCCGCACGGGCGATCGCGATCTCGGCGCCCCGTTCGAGGGCGCCGAGATCGTGGAAGACGGCGGGACCGGCGGGGGTGTCCAGATGTCCGGTGACGACGGCCGTCCCGCGTGATCCGGGCGCGGTCCCGTCGGCGTACCAGCCGGCGAAGGCGGGGAGGTTCACCGGCGGCGGCTCCAGCGCCCCTGCCTCGTCCAGGGCCAGCCGCATCAGGTGGGCGTCGACCCCGATGGCCGGGATCCGGATCCGCAGCGGGTCCGACGCGGGCAACGGCGCGAGGGCCGGGCGCTCCGGCGCGGCGGCCCGTACGGGGGTCCGTGCGGCCTCCGACCGGACCTGGCTCCCGGGCGGCGGAGGGTCGTCGCGCAGGGCGTCGGCGAGCAGCAGGGTTCCGGCGAGCGCGGTCCAGGCGAGCAGCTTGAACGACGGGGTGTACCGCGACGACGGGCCGCCGGCCCTCGTCCCGGAGTCTTTCCTCATGGTGGCGATGCCTTTGCTCGGTGCCGGGACGCACTCCGTCCCCGGGCCCTCGCGGGGCCGGGGACGGAGGCACGGGGCGGGTGGACGGTCAGGCCGGGCTCCCGGCGGCCGTGGCGCGCCGGCGCATCTTGACGGCGCCGCCCGCGACGGCGGCGCCCACCAGCAGCCAGCCGAGGCCGAACTCGGTGCCCTTGTCGGCGGTGCCGCCGAATCCGGCGTCGACGGCGCCGTTCGGGCGGCCGGCGATCTGGTAGGTGGCGGTCAGCTTGACCCGGGGCGGGCACTTGAGGGTCAGGGTGTCCGTGCCCGAGACGGAGTCCTTCGGCAGCTTGAACTCACCCACGAGGACGCCCGGCCGTTCGCCCGCGAAGAGGTGGAAGTTCCCGGCCGCCTCGGAGACGCCCTTGCCGTAGGTCTCCTTGCCGCAGGCGGTCGTGGTGACGGTGACGGTGCTGCCGGGGGCGGCGTTGCGCGGATGGACGCGGACGTCCCTCGACGCGGTCGAGGATTCGCCCTCGGCGGCCAGGGCGGTGGGGGCGGACAGGGCGAGGGTGCCGGCGATCAGGGCGAGCTGGAGACCGGTACGGGCGAGACGCATGGTTTTCTCTCCTCCGAGGGAGCAGTTCTCGGCCGGCGTGTCCGCGCGGCTCCTGTGCTGTGCTCCGTGCCCGAGGGAATCCCCGCTCCGGGACCGCCGCAACGCGAGAAGCGCGCGGGGGTGTCGCCCGGTCGGGCTCTTGACCGCCCTTCCCTGGTTCGTCACCGCAGGTCACGGTAGCTGACCCACCGTGACGAGAAGGTCCGCACCCGGGCGGCGAATGGGCTAGGGCGGCGCGGGGCCGGGGCGGCGGCCGCCGCGTGGGACTGACGGTCGCTCAGGTGAGGTGCGGACCGGTGCCGTTGCCCGCGGGCACGGCACGCTTCCGGGTCCGTTCGACATTCGGGTGGACGGGGCGCCCGAGCGGGTGATCACCGGTGGCGGGCCGGTGGGCCCGCTCATAACTTCGCCATATGACCAGACGACAGATTGCCTACCTGGCATGCACCGTGGCCGTGGTGACGACCGGCCTCGGCGCCGCCCCCGCGTCCGCCTCCCGGACGCTGCATCAGGTGAAGCCCGGCGAATCGATCCAGAGGGCCGTGGACGCCGCACGGCCGGGGGACACCATCGTCCTGTCCCCCGGTACCTACCGTGAGAGCGTCACGATCACGACCTCGAACCTGACCCTGCGGGGCTCGACCGTCTTCCCCACCGTCATCGTGCCCGGCGCCGCCGCGGCCGGCGACGCCTGCGCCAAGGCCGGTCACGGGATCTGCGTGACCGGCACGGACAGCCGCCCCGTCGAGGGCGTCACCGTACGGTCGCTGACCCTGAGGAACTTCACCAAGAACGGCCTGTGGGCCTCGCGGACCGACCGGCTGAGGGTCCACCGGGTGACCGCCGAGAAGAACGGCAACTGGGGCATCGCCCTGGAGCGGTCCGTCCGCAGCACGCTGAGCGGGAACACCGCCCGGGACAACGCCGACGCCGGGCTCTTCGTGTCCAACACCACCGACACCGAGTCGGGGGCGGTCGACGCCGAGGGGACGGTGATCAGTCACAACCGTCTCTCCGGCAACCGCATCGGCCTCACGGTGCGGCGTCTGCGCAACCTCACCGTCCAGTACAACGAGGCGACCGGGAACTGCGCCGCGGTGTTCGTGGTGGGTGACGAGTCCACCCCGCGCGCCGGGGCGATGACCCTGCGCCGCAACCACGTCCACGCCAACAACAAGCTCTGCCCCAAGACGCCCCGTCTGCCCTTCCTCCAGGGCTCGGGCATCGTCCTCACCGGCGCCGAGGAGACGGTGGTGGCGGAGAACAGGATCGTGGACAACGTGGGCGCCTCCCCGCTCTCCGGCGGCATCGTGCTGTTCAAGAGCTTCGTGGGTGCCCTGAACGAGCGCAACGAGATCCGCGACAACGTGGTCCTCCGCAACGGCTCGGCCGACCTGGCCAACCGGGACACCGGCAAGGGCAACACCTTCCGCGGCAACACCTGCGAGGTCTCGGAGCCCGCGGGAATGTGCTGAACGGTCCGAGGGAGCGTGCGGCACGGCACGTGGCGCACGCTCCCCCTCCCCTCCCCCACCCACGGCACGACAGAAGAGACAAGGCGACAGATGACGACTGTTGATCCGGCACCCACGACCCTCGAACCGGCGCCCCCGGCGCCCATGCGGCTGCGGGAGCTCGTCTTCGGGGCGGCGCGCGCCGCGGCCGTCCGCGCGGCCGTCCGCCTCGGCGTCGCGGACGCCCTCGGCGACACCCCCCGCACCGTCGAGGAGCTGGCCGCCGCGGTGGAGACCGAGCCGGGCACCCTGCGCCGACTGCTGCGCGCGCTGGTCGGCCAGGGCGTCTTCGAGGAGCGGCCCGACGGCACCTTCGCCCACACCGAGATGTCCCGGCTGCTGCGCGAGGACGACCCGCACAGCCTCCGGTACATCGCGCTGTGGTGCACCGAGCCGTGGACCTGGGACGTGTGGCCGAAGCTGGACGAGGCCGTACGCTCCGGCCGGGGCGTCTTCCAGGACGTGTACGGCAAGGAGTTCTTCCCGTACCTCAACGAGGACGCCCCCGAGTCGGCGTACGTGTTCAACCGGGCGATGACGACGTCGAGCCGGCAGTCCGCGCAGGACGTCGCCGACCTGCTCGATCTGACGGGGGTCTCCTCCGTCGCCGACATCGGGGGCGGTCAGGGGCACGTCCTGGCGAGCCTCCTGGAGCGCCACCCGGATCTGCACGGCACGCTGCTCGATCTGCCGGGGGTGGTGGAGAACGCCGATCCGCGCCTCCGGGAGGGCGGCTCGCTCGCCTCCCGGGTCCGGATCGTGCCCGGGGACTGCCGCGAGTCCATCCCGGTCGAGGCGGACGTGTACGTCATCAAGAACATCCTGGAGTGGGACGACGACAGCACCCGCAGGGCGCTGGCCAACGTCCGGAAGGCGGCCCGGCCGGGTGCCCGCGTCGTCGTGATCGAGAACCTCGTGGACGACACCCCGTCGATGAGGTTCACCACCGCCATGGACCTGCTGCTGCTCCTCAACGTCGGCGGTGCGAAGCACACCCGGCAGAGCCTGGTCGACCGGCTGACCGAGGCGGGCCTCCTCATCGGCGAGATCCGGCCGGTCAACGCGTACCTCCACGCCTTCGAGTGCACCGTCCCCGCCTGATCCCGCGGGGCGTACGGAAAATCCCGAGGCCGCCGGCCCCGTGTTCTCACGGAGTCGGCGGCCTCGGGATGTCCGCTGTGGCCTCGTTCAGGAACCGGCGTCCCGCTCCCAGCGGTAGAAGCACTGCGCCATGGCGTCCTTGGGGCTGCGCCAGGTCTCCGGGTCGTACGCGCTGACGTACGCCGACAGTCGCTCGCTGGCGCTCCGGAACTCGGGGTGCCCGGTCAGCTTCGCGATGGCGGGCGCCGGGTCCCGCTCCGACTCGATGAGGTGCAGGTAGACGTCGCCGAACTGGAACAGGCGGCGCCGGGAGACGCCGACCAGGTGCGGCAGTTCGCCGCGGTCGGAGTCGGTGAAGACGTCGGCGATCGCCGGCGCCGAACCGGGCGCCATACGGGCGACGATCAGGGCGTGGTGCATCGAGTGTCCTTCCTGGGTGTGGGGGTCAGCCGGGCAGGACCGGTGCGTGCCGGCGCTCACGGGCGACCTGCTCGATGCGGTCCCGGATGAGGGCCATCTGGGTGCGGGAGTTGCGGTTGATGTTGTCCGTCATCCAGTCGTCGTCGACCGGGGCGTCGGGCTTCATCGCGAAGTCCTGCACCCAACGCATGTGGACGCCGGCCGGTGTCTCCTCGTACTCCCACCGGATCCTCATGTGGTCGAACGGTCCGGTCTCGACGCGGCGGGCGTTGACGGTGCGCCTCTCGCGGTCCACGGTGCGTTCCGACACCCAGCTCCAGACCTTCCCGGACTCGTCCGGGTGCATGGTCAGGCGGAAGGTCGTCGAGTCGCCCTCGCGGGAGAGCACCTCCAGGGAGGCGTACTCGCTGAAGAGCCGGGGCCAGTTCTCGATGTCGTTGGTGATGTCCCAGACGAGGTCGAGGGGGGCGTCGATGGTGACGCTGTTGTCGGTGTGTCCCGGCACGTCAGACTCCCGTCCTGAACGAGTTGTTGACGAGGCCGATGAACTCGGCCGGCGTCTTGCAGCGCTCCGCGTCGGTGGGGAGCGACCGGCTGTACCGGTTCTCCAGCTCGCCGACGATGCCGAGCAGGCCGAGCGAGTCGAGGCCGATGACGCTGAAGGGCGTCTCCGACGTCCTCTCCAGCTCCCGGGGGTCGACGGTGACTCCGGCCGCCTGCTTCATCAGCGTGGCGAGTTCGTCGAAGGTGACTTCGGTGGTGATCATCTCTGTTCTCCTTCCCGCCCGGTCTACCGGGCGGTGTCGCCGCCGCGGCGCACTACCAGCGCCGCGTTGGATCCCATGAGTCCCCTGCTGAGGACGAGGGCCGTGCGCAGCTCGGCGGGGCGAGCGCGGGACATCACCAGATCGAGGTCGTGGTCGATGTCGAACACGTGGGGGGTGGGGGGCACCAGGCCGTGTTCCATCGCGAGGACGGCGGCCGCGGTGTCCAGGACGGGTGCGCCGCAGTAGGCGCGGCCGAACCCGGTCTTGGGCGCCGTGACGGGCACGCGGCGGGCGTGTGCCCCCAGGGCGTCGGCGATCGCCAGCGCCTCGGCGCGGTCCGCCTCGGGGACGCCGAGGGCGTCGGCGAAGACGACGTCGATCTCCTCCGGGGCGCAGTCGGCCTCGGCGAGCGCGACCCCGATGGCGCGGGCGAGTCCCTCCCGGGACTCCTCCCAGCGGGAGGCGCCGGTGAACGTGGCGCCGTGTCCGGCGACGACGGCCCGGACGGTGGCTCCCCGGTCGCGGGCGCGGTCCTCGTCCTCCACGACGAGCATGCCGCCGCCCTCGGCGGGCACGAAGCCGCAGGCTCCCGCGGTGAAGGGGCGGTAGGCGCGGTCGGGTTCCTCGACGGTGCTGAGCTCGGGGTAGCCGAGCTGGCACACCATCGAGTACGGGGCGAGGGGCGCCTCGGCGGCGCCGACGACCACGGCGCCCGTGCCGCGCCGTACGGCGCGGGCCGCGTGGGCGAGGGCGTCCAGGCCGCCGGCCTCGTCGCTGGCGACGACGCCGCACGGTCCCTTGAAGCCGCTCCGGATGGAGATCTGGCCGGTGCTCGCGGCGTAGAACCAGGCGATGGACTGGTACGGGCCGACGAACTTGGAGCCCTGGCCCCACAGCTTCTGGAGCTCACGCTGGCCGAACTCGCCGCCGCCGGACCCGGCGGCGGTGACGACTCCGATGGAGAAGGGATCCTCGGGGTCGTCCCGGCCGACGCCCGCGTCGTCGAGCGCGAGCTGGGCGGCGGCCATGGCGTAGTGGCTGAACCGGTCGGTCTGGACGAGGAAGCGTTCCTCGATGAGGGCGGCGGCGTCGAAGCCGCGGACCTCGCCCGCGACCTTGAGCGGAAGGTGCTCGCAGCCCTCGCGGGTGATCCGGTCCAGGACGCCGATGCCTTCCTGGACGGACTTCCAGTACGTCCCGGCGCTCAGTCCGTTGGGGGCGATCACCCCGATGCCGGTGACGGCGGCGCGCCGTGGGCGCTCGGTGCTCATGGTGTCCTCCCTGCCGGCTCCGTCAGGAGCACCGCGGACTGGAACCCGCCGAAGCCGCTGCCGACGGAGAGCACGTTCCTGAGCTTCCGGGGGCGGGCGGTGCGCGGCACGTAGTCCAGGTCGCACTCGGGGTCGGGGATCTCGTAGTTCGCCGTCGGCGGTACGACCTGGTGCTTCAGGGCGAGGACGCAGGCGGCCACCTCTATCGCGCCGATCGCTCCGAGCGAATGTCCCACCATCGACTTGATGGAGCTCATGGGCGTGTCGTAGGCGTGGGCGCCGAGGGACCGCTTGACGGCGGCCGTCTCGTGCCGGTCGTTCTGCCGGGTGCCGGAGCCGTGCGCGTTGACGTAGTCGATCAGTGTGGGGTCGAGCCGGGCCTGGTCGAGCGTGCTGTCGATCGCCCGGGACATCTCGAGTCCCTCACCGGTCAGACCGGTCATGTGGTACGCGTTGCCGAAGGTGGCGTAGCCGCCGATCTCGCAGTAGATGTGCGCACCGCGGGCCCGGGCGTGCTCGTACTCCTCCAGGACGAGGACCGCCGCGCCCTCGCCCATCACGAAGCCGTTGCGACGGTTGTCGAAGGGCTTGGAGGCGTGGGCGGGGTCGTCGTTGTCGGGCGACGTCGCCTTGATGGCGTCGAAGCAGGCCATGGTGATCGGCGATATCGGGGAGTCCGACGCCCCCGTGATGCAGACGTCCGCCCGGCCCTCCTGGATGGTGTGGAAGGCGTAGCCGACGGCGTCGAGACCGGAGGTGCAGCCGGTGGAGACGGTCTGCACCGGGCCGCGGGCGCCGAACCGTTCGGCGACGACCGAGGCGAGGGTGCTCGGGGAGAACGCCATGTGGAGTTTCGGGTCGGCGGCCCGGTGGTCCACGTCCCACCGCTGTCCGCCCGCGCTGACCAGGACGTAGTCGTGTTCGAGCCGGGTGGTGCCGCCGACGGCGCTGCCGAGGGAGACGCCGACGCGCCACGGGTCCTCCGTGTCGGTGTCGAGGCCGGAGTCCTGGACGGCTTCTCCGGCGGCGACCACGGCGAACTGGATGTACCGGTCGGCGTGGGCGCTGAGCTCCGGGTCGAGGCCGTGCGCGAGCGGGTCGAAGTCGCACTCGGCGGCGATGCGGGAGCGCAGGCCCGCCGGGTCGAACAGGGTGATGCCGCGGGTCGCGGTACGGCCTTCGGCGAGGAGGTCCCAGAACGCCGCCGCTCCGGTGCCGCCCGGGGCGACCACGCCGATCCCGGTGACGGCCACGCGCCGGTTCACTCGATCGCCCCGCTCCGCTCGGCCGGCTGCCCGGGATCGCCCACGGTCAGGTGCGGCCCGGCGGCGGCGAGCTCGGCCTCATCGGTGTCCTCCGTGTCGACGTGGCCGAGGCTCGGCCGGGGTGCGAGGGGGCCCAGGTGGAAGACCATCCGGGCCTCCTCGTCGCCGACGTTGCGGAAGCGGTGGCGCACGTCGATGGGGATCAGGAGCCCCTGCTCGGGCCTGAGCGCGTACGTCTCCCCGTCCAGGTCCACTTCGAGCGCGCCGGAGACGACGTACACGAACTCCTCGGAGTACGGGTGGTAGTGCTCACCGATGCGCTCGCCGGGCTGAACGATGGCCAGGCCCATGAAGCCGCTGGTGGAACCCACCGTGGCCGGGGTGAGCATGGCCCGCAGGTCACCTCCGCGCCTGCGGTTGGGCTCCGTCTCGCTCAGTTTCACGATGCGGGGACGCTGATGAAGCATGGTTGATACCTCCGAGTGTGGCGGTGACGTCCGGGAGAACGGTCACGGGTTGGGCCGCGGCGGCACGTCGGGAACCCTCAGGATTCCGCCGAGGTGCGGTCGGTGACGGGCAGCATGTCGGCGTGCGACAGGAGCCGGTTGATGTTGCGGTCCGTCGTCAGGGAGCCCTCGACGCCGATCGCGGCGCCGTCGAGGAGCCGCTCCAGCTCGGCGGCCTTCCGCGGGCCCTTGAGACCGAGCGAGGCGACGGGGTCGAGGTCGAGGTCGCCCGTGATGTCGATGAGGCGCACCACGATGTCGTCGCGGTGGAAGACGGTGCTGCCGTACACGGGGCTGTCCGGGTCCTCGGCCGCCTCGGCGTCCTGCCGGGCGAGGAGCTGGGCCAGCTCCATGCCGTGGCCTTCCTTGGCCGGGTAGTACAGGGCGTGACGCCGCAGCTCGGCCGGGGCCGGGCGGCTGGACACCACGTGCTGGACGGCCGGGAGCGCGGCCCGGGTGAAGAAGACGCGCGCCGATTCGGGGTCGGTCAGGTCCCGGTCCTGCTCCAGGTACGGGTTGATGGCCTCCTCGACCGCCCGCACCTCGGGCTGGCGGGCGACGTGGCGCAGGGCCACCAGGAGGTCGCCCTCCACCTCCACGGCCCGCACGACGCGGTTGCCGTGCATGAAGAGCGAGGTGCGGCGCAGCCGGGTGGTCTCGTCGACCTGGGCCTTCGGCGACTCGTACCCGGCCAGGAGCTCCGCGACCTTCGACTCGGAGCCCGGCTTGACGGTGAAGGTGAGGGCGTGGCGGGCCACTCCGTCACCCACGCGGGGCGCCACCTGCACGCCGGCCGAGGCCTGCGCGAGCGGTTCGCGGACTCCGGTCTCGCGCAGCACGCTGTAGCGCATCGACCGGGTGTCCCGGACGCAGCTGTGCATCGGCTTGACGGTTTCGACGTGCTCCTCGCTGTTCACCCAGGCGAGGAACGGCGGAGCACTCTCCCACTCGCTGGTGATGAGCCACTGCGAGGGGTTCTCGATGGACTGGCAGAGCTGGTCACTGATGTGACCGGGGACGGTGGCGACCTGGCGGCGCATGAGGTCGTACGCCTCCAGGAACTGCTGCTGCGCGCCCTCGTACAGGTCGAGCAGCAGGATCACCCGCAGCCTGGAGCCGTCGAACGCCGACTGGGAGATACGTGCCGACGTGGTCATCCGGCACACCTCTTCTCTCTTCGGGGAGGGTCGGAAGGATCCGCCCTGCCCGAGGAGGGCAGGGGTCGTCATGTGCCGATCGTCGGCGTGCCTCGGCGAGTCGCGCGAGTCCCACGGGGCGGATGAGTGAACCGCGCGTCATTCGGGTGCTCCGAACGCGGGAAGCGGTCCGCGCAGGGCATGGATCTCCTTCCCACCCCCGACTCGCGTCACAGGTGACGCTGGAGGCATTCGATGAACCGATTCGAAGGGACCGGCGAGGTCGGTCACCGCACGCCCGTGCTCATCGTCGGCGGCTCTCTGGTCGGCCTGTCCACCTCGCTGTTCCTGGGGCGTCTCGGTGTGCCGCACACGCTGGTGGAGCGCCACTCGGGCACGTCGGTCCATCCGCGCGGGCGTGGCAACAACGTGCGCACGATGGAGGTGTTCCGGACGGCCGGGGTGCAGCGGGCGATCCAGGAGGCCGCCTCGGTCCTGTCGGACAACAACGGCATCCTCCAGGCGCCGAGCCTGGTGGGTGACGCCGGCGAGTGGCTGTTCAAGGAGATCGACCCCGGGGGCGGACTCGCCCGGTTCAGCCCCGCCGGGTGGTGCCTGTGCAGCCAGAACAACCTGGAGCCGGTGCTGCTGGAGAGGGCGCGTGAGCTGGGCGGGGACCTGCGCTTCTCGACGGAGCTGATGTCGTTCGAGCAGGACGGCGACGGGGTGGTCGCGCAGGTCAAGAGCCGCGAGACCGGAGAGCACACCACCATGCGCGCGGAGTACCTCGTCGCGGCGGACGGTCCGCGCAGCCCCGTGCGCGAGCGGCTCGGCATCGCGCAGAACGGCCCCGGCGACCTGTTCCACAACGTGAGCGTCACGTTCCGCTCCCGCGGCCTCGCCGGCGTCGTCGGCGACCGGCGCTTCATCGTCTGCTACCTCACGGATCCCGGCGCCGACGGCGCCCTCCTGCCGGTCGACAACCAGGAGCGCTGGGTGTTCCACGCCCCCTGGCACCCCGAGCGCGGCGAGACCCTGGAGGAGTTCACCGACGAGCGGTGCCGGGACCACATCCGGCGGGCCGTGGGAGTCCCGGACCTCGATGTGGAGATCACGGGCAGAGCCCCCTGGCACGCCGCCGAGAGGATCGCCGAACGGTACGCGGACAGGCGGGTGTTCCTCGTCGGCGACTCGGCCCACGAGATGCCGCCCACCGGGGCGTTCGGCTCCAACACGGGCATCCAGGACGCGCACAACCTCGCCTGGAAGCTCTCCGCCGTCCTGGGCGGATGGGCCGGCCCCGGCCTGCTCGCGTCCTACGACGCGGAGCGCCGCCCCGTCGCGGAGGCGACCAGCGCCCGCGCCTCCTCACGCTCGGTCGAGCACAGCCACCCCGGGTACGCCCCCGATCCCGGGGCCGGCGGCCCGGCGGGCCGCAAGGGCGGGATCCTCAACGTGGTGCTGGGCTACCGCTATCCGCGGGGCGCGGTGGTGGACGGCGACGGCACGCAGCCGGTCGTGCCCGACGGGCTGCGGCTGACGGGCGAGCCGGGGACCCGGTCGCCCCACCTGTGGCTGGAGCGCGACGGCGAGCGGATCTCCTCCCTCGACCTGTACGAGCGGTCCCTGGTGCTCCTGAGCTCCGCGGGCGGCACGGGCGCCTGGCACACGGCGGCGGGGCGCGTCGCGCGACGGCTGTCCGTCCCGCTCGACTCGTACCGGATCGGTGCGGGACCGGACGCGGAGCTGTCCCCGGCGGCCGGCACCGACTGGGCCGAGGCCCACGGGGTCACCGCGGAGGGTGCGGTGCTCGTCCGTCCCGACGGGTTCGTCGCCTGGCGGTCCCCGGAGGCCTCCGCCGATCCCGAGACCGCGTTGCGGGAGGCCCTGACCGCGATCCTGGACAAGGGCTGATCCGATGGGCGAGTACGTCGACCTCTCCGGTGTGAGGACCTGGTACGAGACCCAGGGCGACGGCGATCCGCTGGTCCTGCTGCACGGTGGGTTCTGCACCAACGACACCTGGGGTGCCCAGCGTGCCGACCTGGCCGGGGAGTACCGCCTCTTCCTGCCGGAGCGGCGCGCGCACGGGCACACCCCGGACGTGGCGGGGCCGCTGTCGTACCAGGACATGGCGGACGACACGGTCGCGTTCCTGGAACGGGTGGTCGAGGGTCCGGCGCATCTGGTCGGGTGGAGCGACGGCGGCGTCGTGGCGCTGCTCGTCGCCGCCGCCCGGCCGGACCTGGTCCGCAGGGTGGTCCTGATCGGGGCGACCTTCCGGCCCTCCCCCGAGTGCTTCGCCGATCCGGGGATGCTCGACGCGATGACGTCAGACGGCCCGGACCTGGAGTTCTTCCGCGAGCTGTACGTGGCCGCCACACCGGACGGCGCGGACCACTGGCCGGTGGTGGCGGACAAGGTGATCGACATGTGGCGGACCCAGCCGACGCTCACCCCCGAGGACCTGGCGCGGGTGCGGGCGCCCACTCTGGTCATGTCCGGCGACGACGACATGATGACCCTGGAGCACACGATCGCCCTCTACCGCGCGGTCCCGGGGTCCCAGCTCGCCGTGGTGCCCGGGGCGTCCCACCTGGTCCCGCTGGAACAGCCGGACCGGGTCAACCGGATGATCCTCGACCACCTGGCGCAGGACGCGGTGGAGACGATGATGCCGATCCGGCGCGCGGTGTCACAGGGCGGGTAGTCACCGCCGGACGCGGGACGCGCTCGTCCCGTCCCTCGGCCTCCGCCCGGTCCGGGCGGAGGCCGAGGGACGGGGCGGGCGCGTTCGCCGTCGTCCTGGTCGCGCCGGGCGGGTCGACGGTGCCTCAGGGGGTCGTGCGGACGGGGAAGCTGAAGGTGCGTCCCTGCTCCTTCAGCCAGGGCAGCACCTGCCTCAGGGCGGCGACGGTCTGCGCGCGGTCGCCGCCGCCGTCGTGGAAGAGGATGGTCGGCCCGTTGGAGAGCTCGTTCTTGACGGTGCCGACGATGGCGGCGGTGCCCGGCAGTTCGAAGTCCTTGGTGTCGACGTTCCACCCCAGCGGACGCATCCCGGACAGGGCCGCGATCCGCCGGCTGTCGGGGGTGAACGCGCCGCCCGGCGCCCGGTAGTACTCCACCGTGGCTCCCCCGGCCGCGTCCTCGATCATCTTCTTCGCCTCCAGGATCTGCTGCTTCTGGTAGGCGACGGACTTCTTGTCCATGGTGGTGTCGTGGGAGATGGTGTGGTCGCAGAGGCGGTGGCCCTCCGCGACGACCCGCTTGACCAGGTCGGGGTGCTCCCGCGCCCGGGGACCGACCATGCAGAACACGGCCTTGACGCGGTGTTCCTTGAGGATGTCGAGGATCTGGGGCGTCCACCGGGGGTCGGGACCGTCGTCGATGGTGATGTTCACGGCCGTACCTCCGGCCTCGGCGGCGTGGGCGATCCCCTCGGGCATCCTCACCTTCGAAACCGGCGGAGGTGCCTGCCCGGGCTTGCCGTCCCGTTCCGCGGGCGCGGTCCCGTGCGAGCCCGTCCCCGCCCGGGCGGCGGCCTCGGTGTTCGTCAGCGCGGTGGCTCCCCACGCCGCCAGGCTTATCCCCACCGCCGAAGCCGCCACGGCCATGTGTGCGGTGTACGTGCCCTTCAGCCCCATGTCAGTGCCACTCCTCGTCCGTTCTTGACGCTCTCCCGGAGGGGAGGACGGAAGAGACCACCACGAGGTTTCACCCGTTCGGCGCTGTTCCGGTCCCGTGACACAGCGGTGCGCCGGCGCCGTTGTCCCAGGCCGGGTGAACGGGCGTGAAGTGGGCGACGTCACTCAGACGGAAGATCCGGCCCGCGCCTGGACCACGGAGGGCGGCATCAAGGGCGCGTACCTGTGCGTGGACGGCGTGTGGAGGGACCCGGCGGCCATCGGTTCCTCGGCCGCCCGGGACCGTGCCGGAGCCGGCACGGTCCCGGGCGGGGGCGACGACCGCTAGTCGCGTTCCGAGGTCTGTTCCTCCCGGCCCACGCCGGGGGTCTGACGCTTGGCGCGGTGGCCGTCCTCGCCCTCCCGGTCGGTGTCACCCGCACGGGAGGCGACGGCCTCCTCGGCGTCCTGGCGCGCCTTGCGGTCGCCGCTCTCGCCTTCCGCGTGCGCCGGAGTGGTCCGGGCGGGGCGGTCGTACCGCCGCTCGTTCTCGTTCATCGTGTCCTCATTCCGTCGTGTCCGGCCGCCGCTCACCGGTCCGGCCGGTCCTCCGGTGCCGTCCAGGAGTCCCGCTTCGCCTCGGCCGCCGGTGGCTGGGCGACGGGGGCGGACGCGCGGCGGCGGGCCGCACGCCGTGAGCCCCACCAGAAGGCGGCGACGAGCAGGAGGGCCACCACCACCCCGATGAGCATCAGCAGGAGCGCGGGTGACCCTTCGGCGGCCAGCGCGGGGGCGGAGAGAGTCGCGACATGCATGGAGCACCTTCCTGTCGTGACGGACGAAACGGATCAAACCGTCTGGCTCCTCCGGCTACCCCTTCGTCGGGGAATCAATCACCCGTCCCCCGCGCAGACTCATGACCAGGTCGCGGGGCAGTCCATGGGTGTCGTGGAGATAGCGCAGGTCGTCCTCCTCCAGCGGGCGCCGGAACCGGGGGCGGGCGAGGACCCGCCGGCCGCGTTCGAGGAGACGCACGAACCGCCGTTCCTCGTCGAGCAGCGTCCCGCGGACGTCTCCCGGGTCCACGTCCTGCCGGAAGTGGTCCAGGGTGTGCTCGATCAGCTCGGTCGGCAGGTCCTGGAGGGTGCGGGTGGGGTCCTCGCGCCACAGCACGGTGAGCACCCGGCGGACCAGGCGGCGCAGCACGTACCCCTGACCGGTGTTGCCCGGGCGCACCCCGTCGCCGATCACCACGACGGCCGACCTCAGATGGTCGTAGGTGACGCGCAGGGACGGCTCGTCCAGCGGCCACAGCGGGGGGACGAGCCGGCGCCACGGGTCGAAGACGTCGCACTCGTACACGGACCGCTTCCCCTGGAGCAGGGAGGCGAGCCGCTCCAGGCCGAGGCCGGTGTCGATGTTGCGCTGGGGCAGCGGCACGAGGGAGCCGTCGTCGAGGCGCCGGTGGCGCATCATCACGTGGTTCCAGACCTCCACCCAGCGGTCGTCCCGGGTGGGTGTCGAACGGGGCGGGGTGTCCCCGCTCCACAGGAAGATCTCCGAGTCGGGGCCGCAGGGGCCCGTCGGCCCGTTGGACCACCAGTTGTCGCGCACGGTGCGCTCGACCGGGACGCCGCGGCGCTGCCAGAGCTCCAGGGAGGCCTCGTCCGGGCCCGTCCGGTCGTCCCCGCCGAACACGGTGGCGTGGAGGAGGCCCGGATCGACGCCGAGCCCCTCGGTGAGCAGGCCGTATCCCCAGTCGAGGCTCTCGGGGCCCTCGTAGTCGCCGAGCGACCAGGTCCCGAGCATCTCGAAGACGGTCAGATGGGTGGCATCGCCGACCTCCTCCAGGTCCGTCGTCCGCAGACAGCGCTGGACGTTGACGAGACGTCTGCCGTCCGGGTGGGGGCGCCCCTCCAGGTACGGGGTGAGGGGGTGCATGCCGGAGGTGGTGAAGAGCACCGGGTCGCCGGGCGGGGGCAGGAGCGTCGAGCCGGTGACGCGGCGGTGGCCGCGCTCCTCGAAGTACTCGACGAACGTGCGGGCGATGTGTTCGGTCTTCATGGGGTGACTCCTGTGCGTGACGGCGAGGGAGGCACCGGAGAACGGACCGGCACGGTCGTCGTACGGGCGGAGAAGCCACGGAACCACCGGCGGGCCGTTTCCGGTCGCCAGTGGGAAGGGGGGAAGTCAGACGGCGGCAACCGGCGAGCTGGTCGCTCGCGCGGTGGCGGTGAGGCTTCGGCCGGTGACGTTCATGGGACCGACGATAACCCGTCCCCGTCCGGCGGGCACGCGGTTTTCCGCCCCGCCCCGCCTGGCGCCGCCGGCGCGGCGACCGTACCGGCGAGGCCCTCGCTCGTCCGCGCGATCATGACCCTCATTCGGGTGGATCTTTCTCCCTTACGGGGAACGGTGCTGGTCAGATGGGGTGAAAGGGGCGCGTGGCTCGTTTCCTGGCACCGGGAGGCAGGCGTTGATGGGGATGTGAGCACCTCAAGCACCGCACCGATACTGTCCGACACTCTCGTGATCGACGCTCTTCCCTCCGTGCACGACTCGGGCGCGGACACCGCGCCCGGCGTCATACTCGTCCGCTCCTGCACCACGCTCGGCCCCACCCTGGTCGTCCACGTCGCCGGGGAGGTCGACCGCTTCAGTTCGGCCCCGCTCCGGGCGCTCCTGGCCTCGGCGGCGGCCGACGGGTACACCGGTCTCGTGCTGGACACCTCCCTGGTCACCTTCTGCGATTCGGGGCTCCTCGCCGCCGTCGCCTGGTGGCCCCGGAAGGGACGCCGCCTCCGGCTCGTCAACAGCTCCCGGGCCGTGAGGCACCTCCTGGCCGCGGCGGCCTCGGGGTCACGGCGTGCGTCCCGGCGGGGCGCACCGACCGCAACGACCGCGGCGGCGGGGCCCGGCCGCGCGGCGCTCCCGCCGCGGCTCGTGGGCTCCCCGGCCTAGCGGACCGGCGCGGAAGTCGGCGCGGGTCACCGGTGACGGCCGGCCGCGCCGCGCCTCCCACCGGTCCCGGCCGCCGGTCCCTCCCACCGGTCCCGGCCGCCGGTCCCGGCCACTTCCACGGCCGGTCCCGGCCACTTCCACGGCCGGGACCGGCGGCTCCCCGGCCGGGCCGGTGGCACGCGGGCCGGACCTGCGGCGCGACGGGCGGGGCCGGTGGCGCGACGGCCGGGGCCGGTGGCGCGACGGCCGGGGCCGGTGGCCGCGCATCTACTTGCACATCCGGATTCCGCATGCATGCTGCGCCGGGAACGCTTCCGGTGCATGCTGTGGACCAAGAGGCGTCGAGTGGGTGTCGGGAGGCCGAAAGAGTGTACGGCGGCAGCAGAAAGCGACTCCTGACCAGCCGGGCCTCGGCCGGGAGGAGCGCGGCGGCGCATCGCTCGGCCGCCGCCCGTCGACGCCTCGACCGGAGCGGCGGCGGTGACTCCGTCGACCGGCTCACCACCCGCGGCCGACTGGCCTGGCTGAATACCGCGACCGCCCGGATCGGCACGACGCTGGACCTGGAGCGCACCGCCCAGGAGCTCGCCGAGTTCACCGTGCCCGACCTGGCCGACGGCGCCGCCGTCGACATCCTGGAGAGCATCCTGCGGGGCAACGAGGGCTCGCGGTGGACCGGCACCGGTGTCCCCCCGATGCGGGCCACCGCGCTCTGCGCCGTGGAGGAGCTGTCCTCGCTGGAGCCCACACCGGTGGGCGAGACCTTCGTCCGGGCCGAGCAGCAGCACGAGACGCTGCTCCACCGGTACTGCCTGCGGCAGGGCAGGTCGGTCCTGCTCAGCCGGATGCGGAACGACGACTTCATCAGGGTCGCCCCGACCCCGAGCGCCGCGTCGCAGATGCGTGCGGCCGGGGTCCACAGCTACATGGCGGTGCCGCTGATCGCCCGCGGGCTGCTGCTCGGCAGCGCGGACTTCGTCCGGGGCCCCGGATCGCCGCCGTTCTCCGCCACGGACCTCGCGCTCGCGGAACAACTGGCCTCCCAGGCCGCCGTCTTCATCGACAACGCCCGGCTGTACGGCCGTGAGCGGGAGCACGTCGTGTCGTTGCAGCGCAGTCTGCTGCCGCGCGCGACACCGGTGACGCCCGGACTGCGGGTGCACGCCGAGTACGCGCCGTCGACGGCCCATCGGGGGGTGGGCGGGGACTGGTACGACGTCATGGCCCTGCCCGGCGGGCGCACGGCCCTCATGGTGGGCGACGTGATGGGGCACGGTCTGTCGGCCGCCGCCACCATGGGCCGCCTGCGGACGGTCGCCCGCACCCTGATGACCCTGGACATGGCCCCCGAGCGCGTCCTGGCACGGCTGGACCTCGCCACCCGTGACCTGGAGGACGAGCAGGTCGCCACCTGTCTCTATGCCGTCCACGACCCGGCGGACTCCAGCTACGTGCTGGCCAGTGCCGGACACCTGCCGCCGCTGCTCCTCGACGGGCGGGGCGCGGCCGATTTCGTCGGCCTCCCGATCGGCGCGCCGCTCGGCGCGGGCGTCATCCCGTACGACCCCGTCCGGCTGCGGGTGCCGGAGGGCGGCGACCTGGTGATGTACACGGACGGTCTCGTCAAGTCCCGCCACGCGGACCTGGACCACCAGCTGGACCGGCTGCGCACGGCCGCCCGCGACCTGGCGCCCGAGGCGCTCGAAGGGGGCGGCCTGGTGGAGTGCGCGCCGGCCGGCGCCGCCCGTTTCGACGAGGCCGTGCTCCTCACCGCGACGACCACCAAGGCCGGTTCCGCCGACCTCCAGGTGTGGCCCCTGCCGCGGGAGGGGCGCGCCGCGTCCGTCGCCCGGGGGCTGGTCAGGGACCAGCTCGCCGCGTGGCAGCTCACGGAGCTGGTGGACGTCTGCGAGCTGGTCGTCTCCGAACTCGTGGGCAACGCCCTGCGCTACGGCAACGGCCCCGGTGAACTCCGGCTGCTCCGCGGCGACCGCCTCGTCGTGGAGGTCTCCGACACGGGCCCCGACCTGCCCCAGATCCAGCACGCGGAGCTGAGCGACGAGGGCGGTCGCGGCCTCCAGCTCATCAACATGCTCTGCCGCAGATGGGGTTCCTGCCGGACGGCCACCGGCAAGGTGGTCTGGGCGGAGCAGAACCTGCCGGACTGAGGCCGCGTCGGCGCGACGGGCCCGTCACTTGTGGAGGGGCGCCCACGCCCCTTCGCCGGTACGACCGCTCGCCGGGGACTCCTCGACCGCAGGCGCGGTGGCGACGCGGGGCAGGGCGTACGGGTGGCGGCGGGCGAGCCAGGCGACCAGCTGCTCGCGTACGGCGCACCGGGTGGTCCACAGGTCGTCGGGGTCCTTGGCCGTGACGACGGCGCGGACCGTGATGCCCGTGGGCGTGGTGTCGGTGACGGCCAGGTCCCAGCCCCGGCCGTCCCAGGTCGGGCAGGCTTCGAGGATCGTGCGCAGCTCCGTACGCATCAGGGACACGGGCGTGGAGTGGTCGCAGTGGACCATGACGGTGCCGGTCATCTCGATGCCGCCGCGGGACCAGTTCTCGAACGGTCGGGCCGTGAAGTACGAGACGGGCATGGTGACCCGCCGTTCGTCCCAGGTGCGGACCGCGAGGAAGGTCAGCGTGATCTCCTCGACGGTGCCCCATTCGCCGTCGACCACCACGGTGTCGCCCAGGCGGACCATGTCGCCGAAGGCGATCTGGAAGCCCGCGAAGAGGTTGCCGAGGGTGGACTGGGCGGCCACGCCCGCCACCACGCCGATGATGCCGGCCGAGGCGAGGAGCGAGGTGCCCAGGGCACGGAAGTTCGGGAACGTCACCAGCATGACGGCGGCGGCCACGACCCCGACGGCCACGGTCACGACCCGCATGATCAGGGTGACCTGGGTGCGGACGCGGCGCACCTTGGCCGCCTCCCGGCTCCCTGACGCGTAGCGCGCGTAACTCGACTCGACGACGGCCTCGACGATGCGGATCGCGAGCCAGGCGCCCGCGCCGATCAGCACGAGCAGCAGCACGTGCCCGATCAGCGCCTGGTGCTCGCGCACCGGGGGCCAGTCGATCGCCCGGTGGGAGCCGCGGAGCAGCGCCGCGAACAGCACGATCTGGAAGGCGGTGCGGCAGCGGCGCAGCAGGCCCCACAGCGGGGTCTCGCGGTGGCGGGAGTCCGCGCGGCGCAGCAGGAGGTCGGCGAGCAGGCCGCCGGCGACGGTGACCAGGAGCGAGCCGCCCACGACGACGGTCAAACGAAGAACGCTGTCCATGTCTCCTCGGCAAGGGTGTCGGATGGGTACGTCTCCTCGCCTGCCCAGCTTCGGCGCGGGGAACCGGCATCGGTCCCGGCGCGGTTACCGCGTCGCCGACCCGCGCGACGCCCGCCGTGTCGTCCGCCGCCGAGGGGTCACCCGCCGAATCCCCCGTACTGTTGCCGTGATCACCATCGGAACGACGACACACGGGGCACGCATGACCATCCACCGTCCGGGAGTACCGGAGGACCTTCCGCCGGGCGAGGCGCTCTGGGCCCGGTGGGCCCTGCTCGCCGCCGTCGACGCGACCACCGAGGACGAGCGGCGCGGGAGCGGCTACCGCACCGGTCTCTGGATCGACGACGAGGGACTCCACCACGACGACTCCGGCTGCACCTGGTGGACCCTGTCCCGCATGGGCCAGGGCCGGTTCGTGCTCTACGGCGAGGACGAGTCGAGCGGCGTGAAGTGGCACGAGCCGCCGATCGACATGCTGGCCGGGGCACCGGAGTGGCTCCCGTACGAGGAGCTGCGCGACCGGCTCCAGGGGGACGAACTGGGCTGTGTGTACTGGTACGAGAACGGTGCCTGGGCCCGTGCCCCGTACCCCGAGGACCTCGACGACGACGGTCTGGACTGCGGCCTGACCGGTTTCGTGGACCGCGAGCAGGTGCTCGGCGTGCTCTCGGACCGCGTCGACGCCACGACCGGCGGGCCGGGCGCGGACGTGCTCCTGGCCGACGCCGAGGCACACCGCCTCGACCCGGCGCTCCTGCTGGACCGCCTGCTTCCCTCCCATCCCGAGGAGCCGCTCGACCTGCCGGCCGTCGCCAGGGCTCTCGCCCTCGCGGATCTCGGCCCGGGCACGCCCGACCCCACGGGCCCGGTCGTGGCCCTGCCGATCGGAGGCACGAAGTGACCCCGACGGTGGGCGGGCGCGTGAGGCTGGCGGTGGAACTCGCATGGCCGGGTCCGGTCGCCCTGGCCGCGGAGTCCCCAGCGGAGCCGGGCGCTGTCGTCGGGTTCCTGTCGCTGGCGGCGGGCACCGAGGGCACCGTCGAGCGGGTGGACGTCGACCGGTCCCAGAGCCAGGAGGTCCGCGAGTACGAACGGCTCAAGTCCCTCCTGGACGACTTCGGCCACCAGATGCCGTCGGGGAGCAGGGGGCAGCTGGAGGAGCGGATCGGCGCGCTCGAACCCGCGTGGCTCGCCCACCAGGAGCGCGGGCTCCTGGCCACCCTCCGGGTCCGCCTCGACAACGGGTTCGTCCTCCGCGACATGCCCGAGGACGTGTTCACCGCCGTCTGACGGGGCGCCTGCCGGACCGCCGTCGGACGGGGGCGGCCGGACCCGTCGTCCGACGAGGGCCCGGCCGCACCCGCCGTCAGACGAGGGTCCGGCGGCACCCGTCTTCTGGCGAGGGTCCAGCCGCACCCGTCTCCTGGCGAGGGCCGGTGGGGGCGGCGGGGGCTGTCGCGGACGCCCTGGGGGCGGACGGCGCAGGACGCGGGTCAGGGGCTCCCCTTCGGCACCGGTCGCCGGATCAGGTACGCGGCGGCGGAGACGACCAGCACCAGCATGCAGCCGATGAAGACGAGCCCCGCGCCTTCGAGGCCGAGCGGATCGGCGAGGAGACCCACGCCGATCACCGGGATCGAGATGCCCGTGTACGCGACCACGAACAGGGTCGAGATCACCGCGGCGCGCCGGTCCGCCGGAGCCGCCGCCGCGACGGAGGACAGGGCCGCGCGGAAGGCGAGGCCCTGTCCGACACCGCCGACGACGGCGGAGAGGACGATGAACACCAGGAGGTCCGTGGCGAGCGCGACCCCGAGGAGGACCAGGCCGGCGAAGAGCACGGCACAGCCCAGGGGCAGGGAGCGCCTCACCCCGACGCGGTCGACGGCCAGTTGTCCGGCGGTGGAGGCGAAGAAGGCCAGCGCCACCACCAGCCCGCTGACGGCGTGGTTGTCCACGTGCAGGAACCTGGCGAGGAACGCGGGACTGACCGAGGTGAACACCCCGAAGAGGGCGAAGCCCGCGAACGAGGCGATCGCCGCCGGCACGAACACCCCTCTCACCTGAGGGGGCAGGGCGGGCCTCCGCGGCCGTACGGCGGACAACCCCCGGCGCTCCCGCACGGTCTCGGGGAGCCACAGCAGGACGGCGAAGCCGACGGCGACGAGGCCGAGGTGGACGGCGAAGGGGAGCAGGAGCGGCTCGGGGGCGTACTCCGCGAGCAGCCCGGCGAGCAGGGGGCCGCAGCCGAGCCCGCCCATGTTGGCGGCCGTCGCGACGAACGTCGCCCGGGACGCGCCGCCGCGCGGGGCGAGTTCCATGACGTACGCGGTCGCGGCGCCGGTGAAGAGACCGGCCGAGAGGCCCGAGAGCAGCCGTCCCGCGTAGAGCCAGCCCAGGGAGTCGGCGACGAGGAAGCAGACGGCGCTGGCCGCCGAGAAGCCCAGGCCCCAGAGGAGCGTGGGGCGTCGGCCGATGGTGTCCGACGCGTTGCCCGCGAGGAGGAGGACGCCGATGACCCCGAAGGCGTACACGGCGTACACGACGGTCACGGTCAGCTCGGAGAACCCGAACTTCTCCTGGTAGAGGGGGTAGAGCGGGGTCGGCAGGGTGGTGCCGGCCATGCACACGACGAACACGGCCCCGGCGAGCAGGCACCGCAGCCAGCCTTGACGCTCAGCTTCCATGCAGCGGACCGTAACCCCGGGGGCCGTCGCCCCGGGGGCACGAACTGCGGCGACCGCGAGAACGTCACCCGCCTCGCCCCGACGACGGCCTTCCCGCGGGTCGGCCGGAAGCCGGCGGACCCGGGTGGTCCGGTCGCCCCCGGCCATGACGGACGTGGCCCCACCCGCCGTTCGTACCGGGGTCGTTCCGTCGAGGTCCGCCGTTCACCCTGGTCACGGCCGCACGTGGCGCGAAGCCAGGGGTCGGCGCCGCCCCGCACGGCCGCCACGGCTCACTTCGGGTGGTCGGAAAAGAGCCATTCTTCGGCTGGGAGGCACCCCGCCGGACCTCCGTCCGGGGGTGAGGCCGCTTCCCGGCCGCCGTCCGGATAACGGACCCCAGGTGTCATGACCTCACCAAGTCCTCACGCCGCCCCCACCACGCCCGCGTCGTTGCACGGGCGCCCCACGCCGTCAACCGCGCACCCACAGATGTCCGGAAGAACGCAGGCCCCGTCCCCTTTCCGCCACACCCCCTGTACCTTCCTCCTGACCCTGGCGCCGACCGGGGTCACCCCCACTCCCGCTCCCCCGCCCAGGCCGCCCGTTCGGCCGCAGCCGCCCAGCGCGTCGCCCCTCCCCCTCTGCCTTCCCCGGTGGTTCGCCATGCCCGCTGCACCCGCCCGGCCCCCGACCCCTCGCCCCCGGCCGTACGACCACGGCCGCCTCCGGACGCGCTGAACGGCACGAGCGCGTCGCGGCACCACATCGTCGGGGGCCCGCCGAGGCCCCACCCGGCACAAGCGGACGAGGAAGGCGAACACGACGGTGCGATTCCAACTGCTGGGGCCCCTGAGCGTCACCGACGGACGGGACCTCGTGGTCCTCCCGCCCTCCAAGCCGACGGCCCTGCTCGCCGCGCTGCTCCTCCGCCCCGGTTCCATCGTCCCCACCGACCGCCTGCGCGACATCGTCTGGGGCGAGGAGCACCCGCCGACGGCGAAGACCGCCCTGCAGAGCTGCGTGCTGCGGCTGCGCCGGCTCTTCGCCAAGTACGGGATCGAGGACCAGGCCGTCGTCGCGGTGGCCGGCGGGTACCGCATCGACGCCGACGCGGAGACGCTCGACCTGCTCCACTTCCGCCGGCTCGTCGCCCGGGCCGGCGCGTCCGGAGCCGAGTCCGAGCTGTACGCGCTGCGGTCCGCCCTCGCCCTGTGGCAGGGCGGCCTGCTCTCCAACGTCCCCTCCGACCTGCTGCACCGCGACGAGGTGCCCCGTCTCGCGGAGGAGCGGCTGAGGGTTCTGGAGCGGGTCTGCGACATCGAGCTGGAGCGGGACCGATGTCGCGAGGCACTCGTCGATCTATGGGAGGTTACGCGCGTATACCCCGCCCACGAGCGGTTCGCCGAGCAGCTGATGGTGGCCCTCTACCGGACGGGCCGGCAGACCGAGGCCCTGGCGGAGTACCGCAGGGTCAAGGGCCATCTGCGGGACCGGCTCGGAGTGGATCCCCGGCCCGAACTGAGGCGGCTGGAGCTGGCCATCCTGCGGGGCGAGGACCTCGGCCCCCTCGACCCGGCACACGGTCCCGTCACGCTCGCGGCCTCCCCGGAGGAGCCGGACCACGACACCCCCGCGACGCCGCCCGCCCCCGCCACACCTCCCACCGCGCCGCCGCCCACGGCGTCGCTAGCCACCGTGCGACCGCCCACCGCGCCGCTTCCCACCGTGCCCGGCTTCACCGGACGGGGCGCCGAAGTCGCCACCCTGGTGGGCCTGTTCACGGACCCGCCCGAAGGCGGTGGGGCGTCCGGCGGGAGCGCGGGCGGCGGGTCCGAGCGGTCCCCGTTCGCCGTCCTCTCCGGAGCCGCCGGCATCGGCAAGACCGCACTCGCCCTGCACGTCGCCCATCTGGTGGGCGCCCACTGTCCGGGCGGCCGCGTCCTGGTGCCGCTCACCCACCCGGACGGCACTCCGCGCCGGGCCGAGGAGGCCGCCGAGGATCTCCGCCGCGCGCTGCCCGGCGCGCCCGGGACGGGCCGGGGCCGCGCCCTGCTCGTCCTGGACGACGTCGTCCACCCCGATCAGGTGCGTCCCCTGCTGACCGCGTACGCGGGCGACGCCGCGATCGTCACCAGCCGGATGGGGCTCGCCGCCCTGGTCGCCACGCACGGCGGCGCCGTGCTGCGGCTCGGCGCCCTCGGTCCGGAGCAGTCCCAGGAGTTGCTGACCGCCGTCCTCGGCCGGGAGCGGGTCGCCGCCGAACCCGCCGCCGCGCTCTCCCTCGCGTCCGCGTGCGGACACCATCCGCTCGCCCTGCGGATCGCCGCCGCCCGGCTGCTCACCCGGCCGCGGCTGCGCCTCGCCGACTACGCCGACTGGCTCCGGCACGACCCCGTCGGCCGGCTCAGCCTCGCCGACGACCCCCGGATGTCCGTGCCGCACCGGCTCGACGAGGCCCTGAGGCGGCTCCCCCCGGCGCTCGCCGACGCCCATCTGCGCCTCGCCGCCTCGCCCCACGACCCGCTCACCACCGCCCGGGGCTCCTCCGTCCTCGGCCTTCCGGAGGAGACGACGGAACAGCTCATCGAGCGGCTCCTCGACGCCGGATTCCTGGAGGAGGGACAGCCGGGCGCCTTCTGGACGCACGACCTGCTGCGGGCCCACGCCCGCCGTGCGGCGGCTCCCTCGTCCGGCCACGCCCCGGCCCTCCTGCGCCCGCCCCGGCACGGGGAACATCCCCAACTCCCCCACCTGCCCCGCACGGACGGTGCCAGGCCCGCCGCCCTGAGGTGACGGCGGGACCCCTCCCGCACCTGCCGCCGACCGGACCGGGCCCCACCGGACCGGACCCGGAACCCCTGTACCCCCGCACCCCCGCACCCCCGCACCCCCGCACCCCCGCACACCCGGCACCCCCGCACACCCGCACCCCACCAGCACCAGTAGGCCCCCCACCCCCGGGCGCCATCTCGCCCCGCAACGAGAGGTGTGACGCACGCATGACCGCAACGTCGTACGCGGAGATCGCCGCAACCCGGCCACGAGTCCGTCGCGATGTCCTGTTCACCCAGACGCCCCACGGCGTGATCTTCCACAACGCCGACGGCGGCTTCCAGCTCACCGCGAAGTCCGGCTACCGGTTCGCCACGCTCCTCATGCCGTACCTGGACGGCAGCAGACCCGTCGAGGAGATCTGCGCGGGATTCGGCGACGCCCAGAAGGCGATGGTGGGCGAACTCGTGCAGGCGCTCTACGCGCGGGGATTCGCCCGCCCCGTACCGGCGCCGGAGGAGACCGCCGCCCCGCCGGAGACACCCCCCGCCGTCGCGGCCCGCTTCGCCCCGCAGATCGCCTACATCGACCACTACGCCGACGCCGCCGACACCCGCTTCGCCCGCTACCGGGGGACCAGGGTCGCGGTCCTCGGCGACGGCCCGGTGGCCCGCTGGTGCGTGCTCTCCCTGATCCGGAACGGCTGCGCGGTCGTGGGAGTCGAGAGCGCCCTCGCCGAGGGCGGCGGCGCCGTCACCCCGGAGGAGTTCGCGGCCGTCCACGGGGAGGCCGCCGCGCTGGCCGGGGAGGGCTGCCCCGTCGAACTGCGGCTCCTGCCGGGGCCGGACGCGCGCCGGGGTCCGGCGGGCTGGCCGGCGTACGACGGGTACGACGTGGTGGTCGCCACCGGGCCCGGCGTCCCCGGCGTGGTGCTGCCGCTGCTGCGGGAGGGCGTGCCGCGGGGCCGCACGCTGCTGCCCGCCTGGACGTTCGGCGGCTCGGCCGTCGTCGGCCCGGCGATGACGGCCGCCTCGGCGTCCTGCTGGGCCTGCGCCGCCCTTCGGCTCGGTGCCGCCGACGGCACGTCCGCCGCCGACGCCGCCGAGCTGTGGAGCGGTCTGGCGCTGGGCACCGGCACGCCCGGGGCCCAGCCGACCGGGCCGCTCGCGGCGATGCTGGGGAACCTGCTCGGGTACGAGGTGTTCCGCCTGGTCACCGGAGCCCTGCCGGCCGAGACCCGGGACCGGGTGCTCGTCCAGTCGGCGGCCACCTTCGACGTCGCCTCGGAGCCGCTCCTCGCCCACCCGCGGTGCCCCTTCTGCGCCTCCCCCGCGGGACGTCCCGAACCGGTCGACCTGACGTCGGCCCCGGCCCGCCCCGCGTTCCTGCCGACGGTCGGCACCGCCCCCGACGACGACGCCGCCCAGGGACCGCTCGCCGCACTCGAACGGCGCTCGGCACTCGTCCGCCCGTTCACCGGGGTCTTCACGGCCTACGCCGACGAGCCGCTGACGCAGACCCCCCTCAAGGTGGGCTCGGTCGTCCTCGGCCTCGGTGCGCGGGGCACCCGGACCGTCACCGCCTTCGACGTGCACCACACGGCCGGGGCCCGGCTGCGGGCCCTCGACGCCGCCGCGACGGTCTACGCCGAGCACGTGGTCCCCGCCGTCCGCCCCGTCGAGGGGGCGCTCGACGCCCTGCCCGCGGTGGCCCCGGAGACGCTCACCCTCGCGTCGGGGACCGGCGGTTCCGGCGGTGCCACCGCGTGGACCCCCGCCACCTCCCTGATCACCAAGGAGGCCGTACGGGTCCCCTCCGGCGCCGTCCGTCCCTTCGGGCGGGACAACGCCGACCGCCGGTTCGAACCGACCCGGGCCGGGGCGGGGGCCGGTTCGGACCTGCCTGCGGCGGCGGCCGCCGGTCTGCTGTCGGCGCTCGCCCACGACGCCCTGCGCCGGGCCGTCGCGGGCGCCGGGGACACCGCCCGGATCGCGCCCGAGGCCTTCGGCGAGGACCCCGAGACGACGTTCCTCCTCCGGTCGGCCGCGCTGCTCGGGCTCACGGTCGAGCTGCTCGACCTCGGCGAACGGGCGCACTCCGGGGCCGGTGTCGTCCTGGCGAGGACGACCGGTGCGGCCGGCGGGGGACGTTGGGCCGTGGGAGCCGCCCTCGACCTGACCTCGGCCGCCGTCGACGCGGTGCGGGACCTCCTCGGGGAGGCCCAGCTGGCCGGGGAGGGCGTCGTCACCGACGACGGCGATCCGCTGCTGCGGGACCTGGTCGCGGCGCTGGTGCCGGTCACCCGCGCGGAGCCGGTGCGGAGGCCGGGCGAGGCCGTGGAGTGGACGCGGGTCCTGGACCGCCTCGCCGCCGCCGGCCGGGACGCGCTGGTCGTCCCGACGCACGCCGCCGACCTGCCGACCGCGGGCATCCACACCGTGCGCGTCCTGCTCACCCGGGCGGCCGCCGATGAGAGCTGAACAGGTGGCCCGGGTGCGCGCCGAGCACGTGGCGCGCCTGAAGGCCGGGGGCGCGGCTCCGGCGGGCACCGGTCGGACGGACGGCGCCGCCCCGGCGGACACGCGCACCGTCGGCCTGTCACCGGCAGGTGCCGAGGGCACGGACCGCGCCGACCGTACGGCCCCGCCGCGCGCCGACTCCCCGGACGGAGCGGACCCGGCGGACGGAGCGGACCCGGCCGCCGCGCGCTCCGCGTGCTCCTCCCGCTTCGCCGATGCCCTGCGCGTGGCGCTCGGAGAGATCCCGTTCCCCGCCGGGACGCCGGTTCCCGAGGTGTCCGTCGGCCCTCTCGGGGTGCGGGACGCCTACGCCTCCGGCGGGCACGTGGGCGGGCGGCTCCCGGTCCGTCTGTACGGGCGTCAGGTCGTCGTCGGCCCCTGGCCGGCGGACGGGGGCGCCGCCGGGTGCGCGACCTGTCTGGAGCGGCGGTGGCAGGGCGTGCGGTCCGTGCCGCTGCGCGAAGGGCTCGAACTCGGTTCGCAGACGCGGGCGGTGGGCGCCTGGCCCTACGACGTCCCGTTCACCGCCACCGCGGTGGCCGCACTCGTGGCGCGGGTCGCGGAGGCGGGTCCGGAGCCCGGCCCGTACCCCCGGGTCCGGCTGCTCGACCTGGACGCCCTGACCGTGCGGAGCCATCCGCTCGTGCCCGACCCGGAGTGCCCCTCGTGCGGGACGCCGGGGGCGGACACGCCCGAGGGCGCCGCGCTGACCCTGCGGCCGGCGCCCAAGTACCGGCCCGGGGTGTTCCGGGTGCGCCGGATCGAGGACTACCGGCTGCCCGTGGACGCCTTCGCCAACCCGCACTGGGGGGCGATCGGCCCCTCGGTCGTCTGCGACGTCGCCTCGACCACCACGTCGGCCACCGTCGGCTGCTTCTCCTCCCGCTCCGGGGAGTACCTGCGGGAGACGTTCTGGGGCGGCCACGCCGACACCTTCGCGCGCAGTCAGCGCATCGGGGTCCTCGAAGGGCTCGAACGCTATGCGGGGATGCGTGCCCGGACCAGGCCCGCCCGGCTCACGGCGTCCCTGGACGAGCTCGGCGCGGTGGCCGTGGACCCGCGGAGGACGGGCCTGTACGCGGACGGCTTCCACCGCGACAACCCGCGGGTGCGGCCGTTCGCCCCGGACCGGCGGATCCCCTGGGTGTGGGGCTGGTCGCTGCGTGACGGCGAGCCCCGCGCGGTGCCCGAGATCCTGGCGTACTACCACGCGCCCGGTCTCGAGAACCGTTTCGTGCAGGAGAGCTCCAACGGGTGCGCGTCGGGCGGCAGTACGGAGGAGGCCGTCTACTTCGGCCTGATGGAGGTCGTCGAGCGGGACGCCTTCCTGCTCGCCTGGTACGGGCAGGTCCCGCTGCGCGAGATCGATCCGTCGACCAGTGTCCGGGCGAGCACCCGGCACATGGTGGACCGGCTGGCCATGTACGGCTACCGGGCGCGGTTCTTCGACACCCGGCACGACCTCCCCGTGCCGGTCGTCACGGCCTGCGCCGAACGCTTCGACGGCGGGGTGGGCCGCATGTGCTTCGGGGCGGGGGCCGGGCTCGACCCCGAGTCGGCCCTGGACGCGGCGCTCTGCGAGATCGCCACCGACTCCGTCAACCTCGTCGGCCGGACCCGCCGCGACGAGGCCCGGCTGCGGGCGATGGCGGCCGACGTCACCCGGGTCACCACGCTCCACGACCATCCCCTGGTGTACGGCGTCCCGGAGATGGGCCGGCACGCGGACTTCCTGCTGCGGCAGGAGGACCCGCGTCCGCCGCTGGCCGTCGCCGACCTGGCCTGGCCGGACGCGGACGGGGCCGCCGTCTCCACGGACCTGCGCGAGGACCTGTCGCGCGCGGTGGGGGCGGTGACGGCGGCCGGCTTCGACGTGGTGGTCGTGGACCAGACGCTGCCCGAACAGCGGGCCCTCGGGCTGCACACCGTGAAGGTGCTGGTGCCCGGTCTGCTGCCCATCGACTTCGGCTGGTCCCGGCAGCGGGCCCGTCACATGCCCCGGACGCGTGCGGCGCTGGGCGCCGCCGGTCTCCACCCCGCACCCCATCCCTTCCCGTAGCGGAGTGCGTCCCGCCCGCCGTCCGAAAGGAGCCGACCCCCATGGGGTACGCCCACGAGTACGCCGACGCCGTCCTGCACCGCGGCCGCGTCCCGATGGAACCCGCCGACTTCGTCCCCGACTGGCCCGACGGCCCGCGCAGGGGGAAGTTCTATCCGGGGGTGGAGTCCTACGCCCTGCCGGACGGTGACGGGCTGCCCGACGCGCCCGCGCGGGCCGGTCTCCTCCCGCCGCCGGGCGGGGACGCCCGGGCCGGCCGGGACGGCGGATTCACCCTGCCGCTGCTCTCCGCGATGCTCAAGGACTCGTACGGGATGACCGGACGCCGTCTGGGCGTCCAGGCCAACAGCGACCTGTCCGGGCTGCCGTTCTACACCCACGCCAACTGGTCCCGGGGCACGGCGGGCGGCGGCGGTCTCTATCCGGTCGGCGTCTACTGGGCGTCGGGCCCTTCCGGCCCGCTCACCCCCGGCATCCACTACTACGACGTCCACCGGCACGCCGTGCAGCGGCTGTTGACGGGGGACGTCACGGCGCGGGTGCGCGAGGCGCTGGGGCCGGACGCGCCGCCCGGGGCGCTCGACACCGACCAGTACCTGATCCTCGGCGTCAAGTACTGGCAGACGGCGTTCAAGTACAACAGCTTCGGCTACCACGTGGTCTGCACCGACGTGGGGACCCTCGTCCAGACCTGGCGGATCTGGGCGGCGGCCCACGGGCTGCGCACCGCGCCGGTGCTGTGGTTCGACGAGCCCCGGCTGAACGGTCTGCTCGGCACCGTCGGCGAGGAGGAGGGCGTCTTCGCCGTCGTGCCGCTGCGCTGGGAGGACGACGGCGGGCGGCGCACGGCGGTGACCGACGGCCCCGATCCGGCGGTGCGGCACCGGGACGTCGAACGCTCCCGTACGGTCGTCGCGTTCCCCACGGTGCTCGCGATGCACGCGGCGACGGTGGCCGGCGCCGCCGACCGGCCGGAGCCCGGGGCGCTCGCCCCCGCGGCGGCGCGTCCCGTCCCCGCCGGGGGCACCCGGGTGGCCTTGCCCCCGCCCGTCCTCCCCGAGGTGCCGGTGCGCCGCGTCCTGCGGAGCCGGCGCAGCAGCTTCGGACGGTTCGACGCGGCCCGTCCGGTCACGCCCGGGCAGCTGTCCGCCGTGCTCGCGGCCTGCGCGGCGACCTCGCTGGGCGGGGAGGCGGACCCCGGCGGCACGGCACGGCAGGTACGTCTGTACGCCTTCGTCAACCATGTCGAGGGCATCGCGCCCGGGGCCTACGTCCACGACCCCGACGCGGGCGAGCTCCGGCTCGTCGTCCCCGGCCCGCAGGGGGCGTTCCTCCAGGAGAACTACTTCCTGGCCAACTACAACCTGGAGCAGGCCGGCGCGGTCCTCGTGCCGACGGTGCGGACCCCGGCCGTCCTGGACGCGGTCGGCGACCGGGGCTACCGGCTCGCCGTCGGCACGGCGGGGGCGGTGGCGCAGACGTTCTACCTGGCGGCCTCCGCGCTCTCGCTCGGCGCGGGGGTGGCCCTGGGCTTCGACAACGTGTCGTTCGTGGAGAGGCTCGGTCTGGAGGGCACCGCCGAGGCGCCGCTGCTGATCATGCCGCTCGGCAACGAACGCCCGGCGCCGGCCGACTTCCGCCACGAGATCGCCTGAGGGGAGAGCCGCGATGACATCGGGAAGAGCACACGTGACACTCCTGACCACCGACACGGGCCGTCCGCGCCCCGCCGCGTGGGAGGTCGGCCGGCGCTTCCTGCTCCGGGCCGCCGGACTGCCCGTCGAGACGGTGCACGGGCTGCGCTGCCCGCGCACCCGCGCCTGGGCCGACGACGTCCTGGCGCGGGAGGAACGTCTCGCCGACGGCGGCGCCGCCCTGAGCGACGCGCTGCACGCCCTCGTCGAGGCCGCCGACGCGGCCGGCGACGAGGCCCGCCGGGAGCTCCTCGCCCTGCGCCGCCAGATCTTCAACAACCGGCTGCCCGCCGACCCCGGTGCGGCCGTGCGCCTGGTGGCCGGACTGGACGGGCCGACCGGCGCGCGGGTCTCCGCCTGGCTGGACGAGCGCGTCCGGCACGGCGAACTCCTCACCGCTGGACCCGCGCTGCTCGCGGAGGAACTGCGCCTGGCACGGGCCGGGTTGCGGGCCGCGCTCGCCCAGGAGCCGCTGCGCCGGGGGCTTCTCCTGGCCTCGCCGACGCTCGACGGCCGGCTCGACGCCTATCTCGACGCCCCTCTCGGCGACGCGGGCGCCGGGGCGGGGAAGCGGATGCGCAAGATCGAACGGTCGGCGCTCACGTACCTGTACCGCACGGCGTGCAAGACCAGTCCGTTCAGCACGCTCACCCCGGTGGCGGCCGGAGTCTTCGACGCCGAGCCCGGGGCGGACGACGGCGCCGCCCTGCACGTCGGGGACGCGTGGACGGCGCACGTACGGCTCAACGTCGTCGCCCTGGGCCGGATCGCGGAGCTGATCCTCGCCGACCCCGTGCGCCGGCAGGACCTGCCCGTCGTCCTGTCCCCCGGCTGGGGCCGTGACGAGGACCGGATCCGCTACGTGCGGCAGTGGGTGACGAGCGGCGACGACGACGCGTCCGTCACCTTCGACTCCGTCCGCGACCGGCTGTTCTACCTGCGCGGCAGCGGCACCCTGGAACGGCTCCTGGCGTTCCTCGGCGACGGCGGCCGCACGGGGCTCCGCCACCGCGATCTGGTCGCCTGGCTGCGGGCCGAGCACGGCGCCGACCCGGCCGAGTGCGAGCGGTACGCCGCAGCGCTGCTCCAGCTCGGCATGGTCCAGGTGCCGTGTCTGCGGACCGACGTGCACAGCGCCGACCCGCTGGGCTCCTTCCAGCGGGCCCTGCGCGCCCTGGCGGCCCCGTGGGCCGACTCCGTCGCCGAAGCCCTGGACGGCCCGGCGGCCGCTCTGGCCGCGTACCCCGCCGCCGGTCTCGCCGAGCGGCGCGGCCTGCTGCGGACCCTGCGCGAGCGACTCCTCGACGTGCAGCGGGAACTGGGCGCCACTGAGCCCACGCTCCCCCGGACCCTCGTCTACGAGGACGTGAGCGCGGGGGACGACCTGGTCTGCGGTTCGGGGCTCCTCGCGGGTGCGACGGGGCGGGCGTTGCGCGCCGTCGAGGGCGTCCTGCCGATGTTCGACCTCACGCTGCCGCAGCGGATCACCCTGCACGGTTTCTTCGTGGCCCGGTACGGGCGGGGCGGCCGCTGCGACGACCTGCTCGGCCTCGTGCACGACTTCCACGAGGACGTCTTCGACCAGTACGTCTCCTTCACGGCCAAGCGCACGGCCTTCGACGAGAAGGGGGAGTACGTCCCGGAGGAGAACTGGCTGGGCCGGCCGGAGCTGCGGAGCCTGGACGAGGCCCGGCGCCGCTTCGTCGGCGGCATGAGGACGTTGTGGGAGGGGCACGGCGACCCGGCGGACGAACTGCGCCTGCCCGCCGGGCTGCTCGCCGAGGTCGCCGCCGAACTGGAGCAGCTCGCGGCCGACTTCGTACCGCAGAGCCATCACCTCCAGGTGGCCGCGCCCGCCCCCGGCGGGGAGGCGGGTCCCCGGGTGGTCCTCAACCGTTCGTACGGCGGACTCGCCTTCCCCTTCAGCCGCTTCACCCACGTGTACGACGGGGAGGCGGAGCCCGGACGGCCCGCGCGGGGACTGTTCTCGGGGCAGCTGCGCGCCGAGCTGCGGGCCCGGCAGCCCCGGGGGGCCGTCTTCGCCGAGCTGACCGGCGGTCCCGTCACCAGCAACCTCAATCTGCACGGGCGGCTGACGGACCACCAGATCGTGTGCCCGGGCGAGACGGCCACGGTTCCGGAGGACGCCCGGCTGCACCTGGACGACCTGTACCTGGAGCACGACGCGGAGGCCGACCGGCTCGTCCTGCGGTCGCGCCGGCTCGACCGCGAGGTGATACCCGTCTACCTCGGCTACCTCGTGCCGGTGGCCCTGCCGGCCATCCCCCGCACCCTGCTGCTGCTGTCGCCGAGCACCATGACCCCGACCGACGTGTGGGGCGGTGTTCCCGAGGGGGAGGCCGTGGACGGGGTCACCCGCAGACCGCGGGTGGTCCACGGGGACGTCGTCGTGAGCCGTCGCAGCTGGACGGCGCAGGCCGCCGTGCTGCCGGTGCGCCGCCCGGGCGCTGACGAGGCCTCGTGGTTCCTGGAGTGGCGGCGCTGGCGGCGGGCGCACGGACTGCCCGACCAGGTGTTCGCCACGGTCCTGCGTGACGGCCGCCGGGCCCTGGGCGCCAAGCCGGTGTACGTCGACTTCGCCAGCCCGCTGTCGCTGACCGCGTTCGACGCCCTGGTGGACCGCGAGCCGGGCACCGGCGTGACGCTGCGCGAGGCGCTCCCGGCCGAGGACGCCCTGCATCTGACGTCCCCCCGGGGGCGTCACGTGGCCGAACTGGCCGTGGAGACCTTCACTTCCCGCCACCGCACCGAGGACGGCCCGACATGCCGGAACTGATCTCCCCCACCCCCCTGCCGGGATCCCCGTCGTCCGGGACACCGGCGACGGAGGCGGAGCCGGGGGCGTGGATCGCCCTGCACGTCTTCTACGCCGCGAGCCCCCGGCCGATGCTGGTGGACTGCGTCCGGCCGCTGGTCGCCCGGCTCACCGAGGAAGGCCTGATCACCGGTCACTTCTTCATCAACTACTGGCTGGAGGGCCCGCACGTGCGGCTGCGGCTGCGGCCCGCGAGCCCGGCGGCGGCCCCCGAGGTGCGGCGTCGCGCCGGGGAGGCGCTGACCGCGTTCCTCGCGGGCCGTCCGGCGCTGTACGAGGTCGACTCCGGGTTCCTCAAGGATTTCTACAACGCCCTGTTCGACATAGAGTTCCCCGGCGAGGACCGGGGGCGGTACATGGGGGAGGACGGCCGGATGAGGCTGCGGCCGAACAACTCCTTCAGCGAGGAGCCGTACGCCCCCGAGTACGCCAAGTACGGCGGTCCGGCGGGGGTCGAGCTCGCCGAGTGGCACTTCCGCCACTCCAGCGAGCTGGTCGTCGACGCCTTCCGCACCATGAACCTCCACCTGCGCACGGTGCTGCTCGGCACCTCCGCCCAGCTGATGATGGTGATGTCGAGCTGCTTCCTGCCGGAGGAGGACCGGCTCGCCGACTACCTCGACGGCTACTACGCGTTCTGGCACCGCGCCTTCCCCGGCACCGGGTTCATCGGGTCGGAGGAGTACGAACGGAACTACGCGGAGATGGCGCCCTCCCTGGGCCGCCGGTTCGCGGCCGTCCGGGCCGCGGTCGCGAGCGGCGAGCTGGGGCGGCTCCCCTCCTTCCTGCGGGGCTGGGCCGAGCACTGCCTGGAACTCCGCTCCCGCGTGGTGGAGTCGGCCGGGCGGGGCGACCTGCTCTTCCCGGTCCACGAGGGACCGGCCCGCGAGGACACCGGGCAGCCGCGCGCCGAGCCGGCGGGCGCCGCCGCGGTGGAGCCGCTGACCCATGTGCCGTCGGTGCTGCCCCGGCTCCTCTCCCCGTACATGCACATGACCAACAACCGGCTGCACGTGACGATCCGCGACGAGGCCTACCTCTCGTTCGTCCTCGGCCAGGTCCTCCGGGACCCGCGCGGCGGGGCCGCGGACGGACGCGCGGTGCAGGCGGCGGGCGCGTGACCGCCGCCGCCGCCGCGCGGGCCCACCGTCCGGCGCTCCGGCCCGGCGTGCTCCTCAGCACGCCCCTGCTGCGCGGGCCCCGCACCGTCCACCTCGTCAAACACCCGGTGACCGGGGCCGCGTTCGAGGTCGGCGTCAAGGAGTACTTCCTGATCTCCCGGCTCGACGGGACACGGAACCTCGACGACCTCGCACCCGCCTACGCGGACCGGTTCGGCCGCCGGCTCGGCGAGGAGCACTGGTACCGGCTGCTCGGTCTCCTCGGCACCCGGGGCCTGCTGGCCGGGGCCCCCGAGCCGGCCGCCCCCGAGCCCGCCCCGAAACGCCCCAACACCTTGTGGCGCGGCAGCCGGCCCCTGGTGGCGGACGCGGACGCGACGACCGCCCGGCTCCACCGCGCACTGCGCCCCCTCCTCCACCCCGCCGTCCAACTCCCCCTGCTGTCGGCCGTGCTGGTTCTCGTCGCGGCGCTCGTGTGGCAGGCGGGCGCGCTGCTCGACGGCACGGCCACCATGGTCCGGCAGCCGGTGGCGCTCCTGGGCGTCGCCCTGTTCCTCTGGGCGAGCATCACCCTCCACGAGCTGGCGCACGGCGTCGCCGCCCAGCACTACGGGGGACGCGTCACCGAGATCGGGCTGCGGTGGCGGTTCCCCGCCGCCCTGCTCTCCTGCACCGTCGACAACTACCTGTTCCTGCCGGGCCGGCGCGCCAGGCTGGTGATCGCCGGAGCGGGCGCCCACCTCAACATGGTGCTCCTGCTGCCCTTCGGGCTCTGGTGGTTCCTGCTCCCCGCCGGAGCGCCGGAGCGGTCCCCGCTGGCCGGCCTGCTGGTCCTCGGCACCGTCCAGGCGCTGAGCAATCTCGTACCGCTGCCGCCGCTCGACGGGTACCGGATGCTCGGCCACGCCCTGGGCACCGCCCACCTCGCCCCCGAGACGCGGGCCTATCTGGCGCTGCGCCGCGGTGGCGGGGCCGGGGCCGTCGCGGGCTATCCGGCCCGGGCCCGGCGGATCTACACCGCGTACGCGATCGGCTCGGCGGTCCTCGTCCTGCTCGCCGCGGCGGCCGCCTGCGCCTTCGTGCTCGTCCTGCTCGGCTGACCCCGCGCGGCCGGGCTCCGCCACGCCCTCCCCTCCCCCGACCACAAGGAATCCACGCACCACATGAGTGAGGTATCGGCCATGCCAACCACATCCGCCGCGGACGGTTCGCCGCCCGCCGCCGTCCAGGTCCGGGGCGTCTCCAAGCGGTACGGAGACCGACAGGCGGTGGACGACGTCTCCCTGGAGATCCGCCGGGGCGAGTTCTTCGGCCTGCTCGGCCCCAACGGTGCGGGCAAGTCCACCCTGATCGAGATCATGGAGGGACTGCGCAAGGCCGACTCGGGTACGGTCGCCGTCCTCGGGGAGTCCCCCTGGCCCCGCAACACCGCGCTGCTGCCCCGGCTCGGCGTGCAGACCCAGAGCTCCGCCTTCTTCGTGCGGCAGACGGCCGACGAGCACCTGCGCACCGTCGCCGCGCTCTACGGCGCCCCGAGAAGCGCCGTGGACGCCACCTTCGAGTCCGTGGGCCTCACCGCGCAGCGGGGCGTCCGGGTCGAGAACCTCTCCGGCGGCCAGCGGCAGCGCCTGGCCATCGCCTCCGCCCTCGTGCACGGACCCGAGCTGATCTTCCTCGACGAGCCGACGGCCGCCCTCGACCCGCAGGCCCGGCGGGCCCTGTGGGAGGTCCTGCGCGGGCTGAAGGCGGAGGGCCGCACCATCGTCCACACCACCCACCACCTCGACGAGGCGGAGGCCCTCTGCGACCGGATCGCCATCCTGGTGGACGGACGGATCGCCGTGACCGACTCCCCGCACAACCTGGTCGGCGCGTCGAAGGCCCCCAGCCGTCTCCTGCTCCCCCTGGGCCGTCTCGACGAGGGGCGGGCGGCGGCCATCGAGGGCGTCGAACGGGTCACCGTCGAGGGCGGTTCGCTCGTCCTGGAGACCCACGCGGCCGGCCGGGTCCTCGCCGCCGTCGACCGGCTCGCCGGACTCGACGGCGTCCAGACCCGTACCGCCAGCCTCGAAGACGTCTACCTCGACCTGACCGCCCGCCTCACCGGCGCCGGGCGGTCCGGCCGCCCCCACGCCGAGACCACGGAGCCGTGACCATGAGCGCCTACGCCGCACTGACCGGGGCGGGCTACCGGGCCCAGGTCCGCGACAAGACCACCCTCTTCTTCACGTTCGCCTTCCCGCTCCTCTTCCTCGTGGTCTTCGGCCTGATCTTCAAGGGCCGGGCCGTCGAGGAGAGCGGCCTGTCCTACCTCTCGTACACCGCGTCCGGGGTGCTCTCCTGGGGTGTCGCCAACGCCGCCGTGTTCGGCATCGCGTTCACCCTCATGCAGTGGCGCAACGACGACATCCTGCGGCTGATCCGGATGTCCCCGGCCCCGCTCCCGGCGGTCATCGGCTCCCGGTACGCGATCGCCCTGGTCGTCGGCGCCGTCCAGTCGCTGCTCTTCGTCGGGGTCGCGATGCTGCCGGTGTTCGGCCTGAGACCGGCCTCCGGCTGGCCGCTGCTGATCCCGGTCCTCCTCCTCGGCATCACCACCTTCCTGCTGCTCGGCGTGATCATCGGATCCCTCGCCGACACCCCCGAGTCCGTCGCGGCCGTCGCCAACTTCCTCATGCTGCCGATGGCGTTCCTGTCCGGGTCGTTCTTCCCGCTCGACTCCATGCCGTCCTGGCTCCAGAACATCTCGCTCGCGATGCCGCTGCGCTACCTCAACGACGCCGTGTCCCACGCGCTCGCCGGCCGCGGCGACTCCTCGGACGTGTGGGTGGGCTGCGCCGGACTGCTCGTGTTCGCCCTCGTCTTCGGCGCGGTCGCGGCGAAGACCTTCCGCTGGACCAGGTCGTCGTGACCACCGCCGAGTGGGACCTGCCGCTGCCCATGGACCGGGCTCGGGCCTCCCTCCGGTCCGCGCTCGCCGGGCGCCTCGGCCGGGACGTCCCCGTCGTCCCGGTCGGCGCCACGGACGCCGCCGCTCCCACCGGCGGCCGGGGCGCACCGGACCCCTGGGCGGCCGAGCGGGCCGGGGCGCGCGTCCACCTCACCGCCTCCGCCGTGCTCGTCGGCCCCTGGGGCGGCGACGGGAGCGCGCCCGCCTGCGGACGCTGTCTGGCGCTGCGCTGGCAGCGACTGCGCAGCCGCAGCGAGCGCGACGCCCTGGAGACCGGCGGTCCCGAGGGCCCGCGCCCGGCCGGCGTCTGGCCGCTGCTCACCGACCATGTGTACGACACGGTCGCGGCCCTCTGTCAGGCGGTCCTCGACGGCCCCGGCGCCGAGCCCGCCGCGTCGGAGCCCGCCGACCGGGCGCTGCCGCAGGTGTCCCGGATCGACCTGGCGACGCTCGCGGTCCGCACGTACCCGCTGCTCGCCGATCCCCTCTGCCCCGACTGCGGCCCGGCGCGGGTCCCGGCCGCACCCCGCTCCCTGGACCTCGTCGAACGGCCGAAGCCCGACCCGGGGACGTACCGGCTGCGCGCCGCGTCCTCGTATCCGCTCCCGCGCGAGGCCCTGGCCAACCCGGTCTGCGGCGCGCTCGGCGGCGGCACCTGGATCAGCGTCACCTCGCCGACGACGGCCCCGGTCGCGGGCAGCGTCTTCGTGCGGGGGTACGCCGGTCTCAACGACGTCACCTGGAGCGGCCAGGAGAACGCCTTCTCCACCAGCCGCACCCTGGCCTTCCTGGAGGGTCTGGAGCGGTACGCCGGCACCCACCGGCGCGGCCGGCACACCCCCGTGACCGGTTCCTGGAACGAGCTGCGGGACCACGCCGTCGACCCCGCCGCGTGCGGTTTCTACGACCCGCGCACCTACCGCGACGACCCGCTGGTCGACCCGTTCGACCCGGACCGCGCCATCCCCTGGGAGTGGGGCTGGTCGCTCCGCGACGAGCGCCCGGTCCTGGTCCCGTCCCGGCTCGTGTACTACAGCGCCGGGCTCGCGGCCGACAACTTCGTCTTCGAGTGCTCCAACGGCTGCGCCATCGGCGGCTGTCGGGAGGAGGCGGTCCTCGGCGGGCTGCTCGAACTCGTCGAGCGCGACGCCTTCCTCAACGCCTGGTACGGCGACGCCCGGCTCACCGAGATCGACCTGTCCACCGTCGGCGGCCCGACCGCCGCCGCCATGGCGGAGCGCGCGGCGCTCCAGGGGTACGACGTCCACGTCCTGGACAACCGCATCGACCTGCCCGTCCCCGTCGCCACCGCGGTGGCCGTCCGCCGCGACGGAGGCCCCGGCACCCTCTCCTTCGCGGCGGCGGCCTCGCTGGATCCGCGCGCGGCCGTGGAGGGCGCCCTCTCGGAGGTGCTCACCTACATCCCGCACCTCTCCCGCCAGACCCTGGAGCGCGGGGCCGAACTGGAGGCCATGGCCGACGACTTCCACCTGGTGCGCCACCTCAAGGACCACGCCCAGCTGTACGGGCTGCCGCGGATGGCGGAGCACGCCCGCGGCTATCTGGAGCCCCTGGCGGTGCGCCCGTTCGACGAGGTGTACCGGGAGTGGGAGTCGGACGGCAGGCCCCGCACGGGCGATCTGCGGGACGACGTCCGGGCCGTGACGGACCTGCTGGCCGGGGCGGGACACGACGTGATCGTCGTCGACCAGACCACGCCCGAGCAGGAGCGCATGGGGCTGTGCACGGTCAGCACCCTCGTACCGGGACTCCTGCCGATCGACTTCGGCTGGAACCGGCAGCGGGCGCCGCTGATGCCCCGGCTGCGCACGGCCCTGCGCCGCGGCGGCCACCGCTCGACGGATCTCGCCGACGGGGAGATCCGCATGGTCCCGCACCCGTTCCCCTAGGGGGTGGCTCGTCGGTCGCGCCGCGAGCCCGGCCGGACCGGCACAGCAAGGGAACGCGCCCGGCGGCCGGGGAACCGGCTGCCGGGCGCGTGTTCCGGCCGGCCGGGGGCCGACCGCCGGTGATCAGGCCGAGCAGGAGGTGGTGCTGGTCGTGGAGCTGCACGTCGAGGTCGAGCTGGTGCTGGTGGAACCGGCCAGCACGACCTCGCTGGCGTCCGAGTAGTCGGAGATCTCGAAGGTCTCGGCCTCGAGCTCGAGGATCTCGTCGGCGAGCGTGCTCAGGTCCTTGTTCATGGCGCCTCCTCATGACCGCGGTCCCGCACCGGGACCGACCGGGGTACGTCACCCATTCCACCGCCCGCCGCTCACCGTTCGGCACGTCTCCCGCACGCACATCGCTGGCGCGCGACGCCAGCGACCCGCCTCCTCCCTCCTTGGAGCCCCGTGAACCGGCCAGCCCCCCTCCCCAGCGCCTCCGCCGTCCCCGCCGTCCTGGCCCCGGTCGACCGGGTGGTCCGCCCCGCCCTCACCCTCTACCTCGACGTCCACCGCACCCCCGAGGTCTCCGGCGAGGAGCGCCGGACGGCCGCGCTCCTCGCCGACCGGCTCGCGGCCCTGGGCCTGGAGGTCACCCGGGGCATCGGCGGCCACGGCGTGGTGGGCGTCCTGCGCAACGGCGAAGGACCGCGGGTGTACCTGCGGGCCGAACTGGACGCCCTGCCGCTGACGGAGCGGACCGGTCTGCCGTACGCGAGCGGGAACGGCGCCATGCACGCCTGCGGCCACGACCTCCACCTCGCCGCGGCGACCGGTGCGGCGGAGCTCCTCGCCCGGGCCGCCGCGCACTGGCGGGGGACGCTCGTCGTGCTCGGCCAGCCGGCCGAGGAGACCTTGACCGGCGCCCGCGCGATGCTGGAGGACGGCCTGTACGAGCGCTTCGGCAGACCGGACGTCGTCCTCGCCCAGCACGCGGCGCCGCTGCCCTCCGGCATGGTCGCGCACGGCACCCCGTACGGTCCGGTGACGGCGGCGAGCACCGCCCTGGACGTCGTGCTGCACGGGCGCGGCGGCCACGCCGGCACCCCCCATCTCGCCGTGGACCCCGTGGTGACGGCGGCGGCCGTCATCACGCGCCTGCAGACGGTCGTCTCCCGCGAGAGCTCCCCCGCCGACCAGGTGACCCTCACGGTCGGCACGCTGCGGGCGGGCACGGCGGTGAACGTGGTCCCGGACACCGCGGAGCTGGGCATCGGGCTGCGGGCGCTGACGGACGCGTCGCTGGACCGGGCGCTCACGGCGGTGGAGCGCATCGTCAGGGCCGAGTGCGCCGCCTCCGCGTGTCCCCGGGGGCCCGAGATCACGACGGTCTCCCGCACCCCGGCCCTGTGGGGCGACACGGCCGCGACCCTGGCCGTCAGGGCGGCGCACACCGCCCTCCACGGCACGGCGCGGGTGGTCGACTGGCCGCCGTCGCTGGCCTCGGAGGACTTCCCGCTCTATGGCGACGGGGGCGTCACGTCCCACGGCGAGAGCGGTGTTCCGCTGGTCTACTGGATGGTCGGCGCCGCGGGCCCCCGGCAGTGGGCGGACTCCGCCGGACAGCTCCCGCCCAATCACTCGCCGCTCTTCGCGCCCGACGTGCGCTCGGCCCTGCCGCACGCGATCACCACCCTGACGGCGGCGGCGCTGGACCGGCTGGGCGCGGAACCGGTCTGACCCGTCCCCGCCCCGGGGGACGGTCGCGGGTATATCCGGTGCGGTGCGGGCCGGTGGCGGGGCAGACTCACCGCATGGTGGACCTGACGCATGGCACGGCGGAGATCGGGACGTTCAGGGACGCGGTCGACCGGTGGGCGGCCGGCGGTCCCGGCGGACCGCCGGGTGAGCTGGCCGGGCGCCTGGGCCTGCGCACGGCCGTCCTGCTCGAAGGCCCCAGCGACCTCGCGGCCGTCGAGACCCTGGCCGCGAGGCTCGGGAGGGACCTGGTCGCCGAAGGGGTGTGCGTGGTGTCGATGGGCGGCGCGATGAACGTCGCCCGCTATGCCGGCCTGCTCGGCCCGCCCGGTCTCGGCCTGCGGCTGACGGGACTGTGCGACGAGCGCGAGCAGCGCTACTACGACCGCGGCCTGGAGCGCGCCGGGGCGTCGGACGGGCGGTTCTTCGTCTGCGTGGCGGACCTGGAGGAGGAGCTGATCCGCGCGCTGGGGACGGAGACGGTCGAGGAGATCGTCCGGGCCGAGGGTGACCTGCGTGCCTGGCAGACCTTCCTGAGCCAGCCCGCGCAGCACGGTCGGCCCCGGCGGCAGCAGCTGCGGCGCTTCCTCGGCACGAAGAAGGGCCGCAAGATCCGCTACGGCCACCTCCTGGTGGCCTCCCTCGACCCCGGACGCGTACCGGCCCCGCTCGACGGCCTCCTGACGAGTCTGTGACCCGGGGACGCGACCCGAGCGAGTGGTTCGGGGCGGGAGGGCGCGCGGCCCGAGCGGCTCGTTCCGGCGGCGCGGCCCCGGCCGGCGGCGGTCAGCGGCGCTCGGCCGCCCTGTCGAGTTCCTCGTCGAGGGCCATCGCCGCCGTGATGAGGGCGAGATGGGTGAACGCCTGCGGGAAGTTGCCGAGTTGTTCGCCGGTCGGTCCGATCTCCTCGGCGAAGAGCCCGACGTGGTTGGCGTACGTCAGCATCTTGTCCATCGCGTACCGCGCCTGTTCGAGGCGGCCCGCGCGGGCGAGCGCCTCGACGTAGAGGAAGCTGCAGAGCGAGAAGGTGCCCTCGGAGCCGCGCAGTCCGTCGGGGGAGGCCTCGGGGTTGTAGCGGTAGACGAGGCTGTCGGTGACGAGGACGCGGTCCATGGCGTCCAGGGTGGACAGCCACGAGGGGGCCTTCGGGGAGATGAAGCCGACCAGGGGCATGAGCAGCAGGGAGGCGTCGAGCACGTCGCTGTCGTAGTGCTGGACGAACGCCCCGAGTTCGGGGTTCCAGCCGCGTTCCATCACCTGGATCAGGATCGCGTCGCGCTGCGCGGTCCAGCGGGGCACGTCGGCGGGGCGGGCGTACTGGGTGGCGAGGCGGATGCCCCGGTCGAGGGCGACCCAGCACATCACCCGGCTGAACGTGAAGTCCTGGCGGCCGCCGCGGGTCTCCCAGATGCCCTCGTCGGGACGGTCCCAGTTGCCGGCGAGCCAGTCGAGGACCCCCGCGATCCCCTTCCACCCCTCGTAGCCGGCCAGGTCGGCCAGGTCCGGCGAGTGGGTCATCGCGTAGGCGAACTCGCCGTAGATGTCGAGCTGCAACTGGCCGGCCGCCCCGTTCCCGGCCCGTACGGGGAAGGAGTCGCGGTAGCCGGAGAGGTGGTCCAGGATCTCCTCGGACAGCTCGGGGTCACCGTCGATCCGGTACATGATCTGCATCGGTTCGCTGCCGGGCGGGCGCGGTTCGCGGAAGCGGTCGCCGAGCCAGCGGCGGAAGGCGTCGGCCTCCTCCACGTATCCGAGATCGAGGAGGACGCGTACGGAGAGGGAGGCGTCGCGGATCCAGGTGTAGCGGTAGTCCCAGTTCCGTTCGCCGCCGATCTGTTCCGGGAGCCCCATGGTGGCGGCGGCGATCGGCGCGCCGGTCGGGGCGTAGATGAGCAGTTTGAGGGTGATGGCCGAGCGGTTGACCATCTGCTGCCAGCGGCCCTGGTAGAGGCACCGGCGGATCCACCGGTGCCAGAACGCCTGGGTCTCCGCCATCGCCGCCCTCACCGAGTCCTCGGTGAGGGGTTCGGGGCCCGTGCCACCCGGGGAGCAGGTCTCCAGGACGATTCCGGCGGTCCCGCCCTGCTGGAGGGTGACGGTGGCGTGGACGTCCCGGCCGTCGCCCTCCAGGGGGACGGAGCTCCTCAGGTGGACGTCGAGGCCGGGGCCGTGGAAGGTGGCGGCGGCGCCGTCGAGGGTGAGGGTGTGCGGGGCGCGGCCGTAGTCGAAGCGCGGCCGGCACCGCACCTCGAAGGTGAGGGTCCCGCGCACCACGCGCAGGGCCCGCACCAGGCGGTGGCGGTCGGTGGGGGCGTCCGGCCGGTCGCTCACCGGCATGAAGTCGACCACCTCGCCCACCCCTTCCGGGGTGAGGAACCGGGTGATCAGGACGGCCGTGTCGGGCAGGTAGAGCTGTCGGACGGTCACGTCGTCGCCGACGGGGGCGATGGTGAAGTGGCCGCCCCGCTCCCGGTCGAGCAGCGAGGCGAAGATGCTCGGCGAGTCGAACCGGGGGGCGCAGAACCAGTCGACGGAGCCGTCGGCGGAGATCAGGGCGGCCGTCTGCAGGTCGCCGATGAGTCCGTGGGCTGCGATCGGGGGGTACTCGGGCACGAGCGACCTCGATTCTCCCGCGGCTCCGGACCGTCGGTGCCACTCCTCGGATCCACGCAACCCGTCGTCCGCCGGCCCGGCAAGGCGGCGGGACCGGGCGGGTGAACGCCGTCGGCTCCCCGGGCGGCCGGTGTGCACCTCCCTGTCCGCCGGTCCTACCCGTCGGTAGGCCGCTCGCGACCGCCGAGCGACCCGGAGTCGGGGGTCTCCCTGGGGTACGTGACGAACCGAGGGGGCCCGAACATCGCTGACGGCCGCCGGAAAACGACGCCGATCGACGCGGTCCACGGGGCTCTCCGACGAGATCCGGACACCCGGTCGGCCGGGACGGAAGGGAAGGATCGAGGCATTGGGGGGCGTCCGCCCCCGTGCCGCGGGACCGGCGGTCCCCCCTCCCTCCGCCCCGGACGGCACGTCCGGCCGGCCCGGGCCGGACCGAGGACGCGGCCGGTTCTGTGCGCCCGCTACCGCTCCGCCGGGCGGGCCGGCGCCCCCGTCCGCCGGGCCGGGCCGGCGCCACGGGCGGGGGAACCGGATCAAGGTGAGGGCGGACCGTCCCGGGCGGTTGAACTGGTGAAACGGCACAGCCCCTTCCGCTTCTCCCGTAGCGCCCGAGAGCCCATCCCCCCTAGCGCCCGGGCCTCCTGAAGAAGCGTCAGTAATTTGCTGCAAGCGTTTGCGCGACCCGGCGCCGCCCCACCCGCCGGAAGCGCACCGCCGGGCCCGGCCGGAACCCGCCACGGCCGAGGCCGAGGGAACGCGCGTAGATCGGCCGAAAGGCGTCCTTGCCGCAAGGTGGGCCCGGATTCGAGGATTCCCCCTGTCGGATTTGACAGGTCCATGTCGATCACCCACTCGTCCGGACCCGTCCGCTCCGCGCCGAGGGATCGCCCACCCAGCGATTCCCCCCACTCCCCCACCGGAGGATCAAGTGAACCTCAAGCGTCTGTCCCCCTTCGGCGGCGCCGCCAAGGGCGCACGGCTGATCGCCGTGGCCTCCGCGCTGCTCGCCGCCTCAGCGCTTGCCGTCCCCGCCTCGTCCGCGGCCACCGCCGACACCGGTCGAGCCGGCGCCGCCCACCTCGCCGCCGCCGACGCGGCCGTGCGCGGAGCCGACGTACCCGGCACCGCCTGGTACACCGACCAGGCGACGGGGAAGGTCGTCCTCACCGTCGACTCCACCGTCTCCGCCGCCGAGATCGCCACGATCAAGAAGGCGGCCGGCGACCGTGCCTCCGCCCTGGAGATCAAGCGCACGCCCGGCACGTTCAACAAGCTCATCGCGGGCGGCGAGGCCATCTACGCCGGCGGCGGGCGCTGCTCGCTCGGCTTCAACGTCCGCAGCGGCTCGACCTACTACGCCCTGACGGCCGGCCACTGCACCAACATCGGCAGCACCTGGTACACCAACTCGGCCAACACCACCGTGCTCGGCACCAGGGCGGGCAGCAGCTTCCCGACCAACGACTACGGCATCATCCGCCACTCCAACGCCTCGGCGGCCGACGGGCGGGTCTACCTCTACAACGGCACCTACCGTGACATCACCTCCGCCGGCAACCCCTCCGTGGGCCAGTCGGTGCAGCGCAGCGGCAGCACCACCGGGCTGCGCGGAGGCACGGTCACCGGGCTCAACGCGACCGTCAACTACGGCAGCGGCCAGATCGTCTCCGGTCTGATCCAGACCAACGTCTGCGCCGAGCCGGGCGACAGCGGCGGCGCGCTCTTCTCCGGCACCACCGCGCTCGGCCTCACCTCCGGCGGCAGCGGCAACTGCTCCTCCGGCGGCACCACGTTCTTCCAGCCGGTGACCGAGGCCCTCAGCGCCTACGGCGTGAGCGTCTTCTAGCACCACGGGTACAGGCACCACCGGGACCCGCGGAGTCGGTGGCCTCCAGGGATCCCCACGCACCACCGCGCGGACTCACGGGCCGGCGGTCCCCTCGGGGGCCGCCGGCCCCCTCGCGCTCGCGGCCCGGCGGGGCGCCGGCGCCGGCCACGCCCGCGGGTAGGGCACGCGCAACGACGCCGCCGTCACGGGGGCGTGGTCCGCCGCGGCGTGCAGCCGTCCTCCGCGCAGGACGACGGCGCCGCTGCCGAGCATGGTCTTCACCAGTTCGGCGGCGAGGTCCTCGGGCGCGCGGCCCAGCAGCCGTGCGGCGTCGGTCAGCCACGCCCGGCGGTGCAGGTACGGCTCCACCTCGTCGGCCGGGATCCCCTCACGGATCATCAGGGCGAAGGCGAGGATCCGGCGGGCGCCGTACCAGACCGCCCCGTCCGGGTCGTCGACGAGCCGCTGGGCCCTGCGCAGGGCGTCGGCGAGGGCGCGGCCCGCGTCGGCGGGGATCGCGCCGTGGGAGGGGAGGACCACGCGCGGGGCGAGGTCGGCCATCCGCCGGAGGGAGGCGAGGGCGGTGGTCGCCGCGTCGGGGCCGTCCAGCGCGAGGTTCACCCAGCCGACGTCGTAGGCCGACAGCGCGTCCCCCGCCACGAGGAGCCGCTCCTCCGGCTGCCACAGGGCCAGATGGCCCGGCGTGTGCCCGGGGGTGCCGACCACCTCCCAGTCGGCGTCGCCGAGCCGCAGCGCCTGCCCGTCGGTGAGCGGGACGTCGACCGTGTACGGCGCGACCGGCTGGTCGAGGTACTCCGCCGCGCAGCATCCCGGGTCCCTCCGCGCGATCGCCTCGGCCTCCGGGGCTCCGGCGGCGACGGCGGTGCCCCCGGCCTGGAGGGCCGCGTTGCCACCGACGTGGTCGGAGTGCCAGTGGGTGTTCACCACCAGGTCGATGTCGCCCGCGTGCGCGTGGGCCCAGGCGGCGGTCTCGGCGGCGTGGCCGACGAAACCGCTGTCGACCAGAGCCGGCCGCCGCCCGTGGAGCAGGAGCGTGTTGGCGTCGGGGAACGGCCGCTGCCACCAGGTCGCCCAGGGCGGCAGCTCCGGCCGGGGGCTCACGCTCCGGTCCTGTTCACCGGGACACGGCCCGGCTCCGCCTGTTCCCGGTGCGTCGGGTCTTCCACGTGCACTCCTTCGGGTCCGTCGGCCGCGCGGGCCTTCCGTCAGCGGGGATCCGCCCCGACGGTCATTCTCTCCCCGGGAGCGGCAGTGCCCCCGGGTCGCCGGGTCAGCGGTCCAGCCGCTTGTGGGCGGTCTCCGGCAGGCGGAGGTAGACCGCCGAGGACACGAGGCACAGGACGGCCACGTACCAGGGGAAGAGACCGGGCCGGTCCAGCTCCTTGAAGAGCGTGCCGACGTACGGCGCCGTGCCGCCGAAGACGGCGACGGTCAGCGAGTACGGGAAGCCGATCCCGGCCGCCCGCACCCGCGCCGGGAACAGTTCGGCGTTCACCGCGGCCGAGATCGAGGTGAACCCCGTGAGCAGCACCATGCCCGCGCACTGCACCAGGAGCAGGGAGAGGAACGAGCCGTCGAGGGCGCGCAGCAGGGGCACGCCGAGGGCGGCGAAGCCGAGGCCGAAGAAGAGCAGGGACGGTCTGCGGCCGAAGCGGTCCGAGAGCAGCCCGCCGACGGGCTGGAGGAGGGCGAAGAACCCCAGGGACAGGGTCCCGGCGAGCAGCGCGTCCGCCTTGTCGATACCGGTGTTGAGCACCGCGTACGTCGGCAGGTAGGAGGTCCACGTGTAGTACGCGAGGGTTCCGCCGGCCGTGATGCCCGCGATGAGCAGCGAGGCGCGGGGGTGGTCGCGCAGCGCGTCGAAGAGCCCCGGCCGGGGCGCCTGGCTCTGCTCGGCGCTCCGGGTCTCCTCGGCGCCCCGGCGGATCCAGAAGCCGGCGAGGCTGAGGACCGCGCCGATGAGGAACGGGATCCGCCAGCCCCAGCCGTTCATCCGGTCCTCGCCGAGGACACCGATGAGCAGGGCGGCGATGCCGGAGGCGGCGAGCTGTCCGGCGGAGGTGGAGACGTACTGGAACGAGGAGAACAGGCCGCGCCTGCCGGGGCCGGCCGACTCGACGAGGAAGGTGGTCGAGGCGGCGAACTCCCCTCCCACCGAGAGGCCTTGGAGCAGCCGGGCGACGACGAGGACGATCGGGGCGAGGATGCCGGCGGAGGCGTACGTCGGGGTCAGGCCGAGCAGCAGGCTGCTGCCGCCCATGAGCAGGATGGTGACGGTGAGGGCGGTCCGTCGGCCGCGCCGGTCCGCGAGCGCGCCCATGAGGAGTCCGCCGACGGGACGCATGAAGAAGCCGACGGCGAAGACGGCGAACGTCGACAGGAGCGGGACGAGGGAGTTCCCGGACCCCGGGGGGAAGATCTGGTGCGCGATGTAGGCGGCGAGGAAGGTGTACGCGTACCAGTCGTACCACTCGACGGCGTTGCCGACGGAGGCCGCGAGGAGCTGCCGTAACGGCCGCCGGGTGGGGGGCGGTGGCGGGGAGACGGGCCCGTCGGTGGCGTCGAGGTCCGCGGAAGGAGGCATGCCTGTCATGATCACGACCTGCCCCGGCCCGGCCCTCCGTACTCCTCACCGCCACCGCCCGGCGGAGGCGGTGCCGGGCGCTGCGGGCCGCGGGCCGCGGGCCCGTGGCAGGGTGCGGGGGCGGAGCCCGGTCTTCCCGCGGCGGACGGTGGGCGCTACAGCGGGTCGGCAGGTGGCGGACGGTGCCGGAGCCTCAGTCGACCGGCCAGGTGTGCGCCGGGGCGTTCATGTGCATGTACTCGACGTACCGCTGCGTCATCCGCCGCAGCGCCTCGTGCCGGCCCGCGTGGTCGATGTCGTGGATGTGGTGGAACATCTCCGACTGCCACGTCGCGCCGTTGCGCCCGCTGACACAGCGCTGCTCGATCACGCCGAGCAGCGGTTCCCGCCGGGCCGCGTCCAGGCCCATCCGTTCGAGGCCGCGGTCCGCGAGCGGCAGCAGGCGCCGCAGGACCAGTTCGGTCACCGGCACCTCGCCCATCCCCGGCCAGTACACGTGCGCGTCGATGCCGTGCCGCGCGGCGGCGTGCAGGTTGTCCTCGGCGGCCGAGAAGGACATCCGCGACCAGACGGGCCGGTCCTCTTCGACCAGGGCGTGGACGAGGCCGTAGTAGAAGGCGCCGTTCGACAGCACGTCGGCCACCGTGGGACCGGCGGGCAGCACCCGGTTCTCCACCCGCAGGTGGGGGACGCCGTCGACGACGGCGTAGACCGGCCGGTTCCAGCGGTAGACCGTCCCGTTGTGCAGGGTGAGTTCGGACAGGCCCGGGGTGCCGCCGGCGTCGAGCGTCGCCTCGGGGTCCTCGTCGTCGCACAGGGGCAGGAGCGCCGGGAAGTACCGCGCGTTCTCCTCGAAGAGGTCGAAGACGGAGGTGATCCACCGCTCGCCGAACCACACCCGGGGCCGCACGCCCTGCACCTTGAGCTCGTCGGGCCGGGTGTCGGTGGCCTGCTCGAAGAGCGGGATGCGCGTCTCGCGCCAGAGTTCCTTGGAGAACAGGAAGGGCGAGTTCGCCGCGAGGGCCACCTGCACGCCCGCGATCGCCTGCGCGGCGTTCCAGTGGTCCGCGAACTCGTCCGGCGAGACCTGGAGGTGGAACTGGGTGCTGGTGCAGGCCGCCTCCGGCGTGATCGTCTCCGCCCGGGTCCGCAGCTTCTCCACCCCGTCCACCGCGATCAGCAGGTCCTCGCCGCGGGCCGCGAAGATCTGCTCGTTCAGCAGGTGGTAGCGGGGATCCCCGGACAGCGACGAGGGGCCCGCGTCCTTCACCTCCAGCGTGGGCAGGATCCCGATCATCACCAGGTGCGCGCCGATCGCCGCCGCCTTCTCCTCGGCGTGGTTGAGCGCGTCGCGGATCTCCTGCTCCCAGGAGTCGGGGCCGCCGCCCGTGTGGAGCCGCCGGGGTTCGACGTTGATCTCCAGGTTGAACCGGCCCAGCTCGGTCGCCCAGGCGGGATCCGCGATCGCCTCCAGGACGTCGGTGCTGCGCATGGCCGGCTCGCCCGCGGCGTCCACGACGTTCAGTTCGATCTCCAGGCCGACCTGCGGCCGCTCGAAGTCGAAGCGCGACTCGCGCAGCATCCGCGCGAACACGTCGAGGCAGGCGTGCGTCTTGTTCCGGAACCGGCGACGGTCGTCACGGGTGAACTCCAGCGCCGGGACGTCGCGTCCCATGGTCCCTCCCGATCTGGTCGGCACGGACTCCCACCCTTAGCGTCCCACTCCCGGGGCGGCCCAACCACCGAAGCGGCCCGGATCCGCTCGCGCGGGGGCGACGGCGGGCACCGGGCGGGCCTCCCCGGCCCGCCCCGGGCGTAGGCTTCGCCCCAGCACGGACACGGCGCTGGGGGCGGGGCACATGACGGTGGCGGCACGGACGGTCACGGCACAGAGGTGGGGATCCACCCTCGATTCGGTCGTGGTGTACGCGCAGGGCGCGCTCTGCCGCCGCCTGGCCCGGGGCGTCGTGCCGCCGGACGGCCGGGTGCGGGTGACGGGACTGCCCCGCACGCTGGACCCCGGCTCGCTGCGCGCCCGCGTCCTGGGCGCCTCCGGGGTACGGGTCACCGAGGCGCGGGTGGAGGTCGAGGCCGGACCGCTCGCCACCGACGCCGATACCGCCCACGGCACGCCCGAAGAGTTGCGGCGCGAGGTCGAGCGGCTGAGCGAGGCGTACGAGGCGGCGGCGGGCCGCCGGGACCGGCAGCTGGGGCTGATCGCCGAGGTCAGCGGTCTGCAGCCGGTGCCACCGCCCCGCAGGCGCGACGATCCGCAGCACCGCCGCACCCCGGTCGACGCCTGGCTGGAACTCGCCGACTTCGTCGACGAGCGGCTTTCCGGGCTGCACGCCCGCCTCGCCGAGCTGGAGGAGACGCTGCTCCAGGCCGGGCACGCGCTCGCGGTCGCGGCCGACCGGCTCGCCCGCGCCTCCACCGACACGCCGTCCGCGCACGTGGAGACCACCGTCTGCGCGGTCCTGACGCTCACCGGCACGAGCGCGGCGGACGCCGGGCCGGACGGCACGACGGTGGAACTGGAGCTGGAGTACGGGGTGCCGGGCGCCGTCTGGGTGCCGACCTACCGCCTCACCCACCGTCAGGGCGACGGCACCGGCCGTCTGGTGCTGCGCGCCTCGGTCGCCCAGCGCACCGGCGAGGACTGGACCGGGGTGCGCATCGCCCTGGCCACCGCCGACCTCCGGCGCCGCACCGACCTGCCGAAGCTCCGCTCGATCCGGATCGGACGACGTCAGGCCGCGCCCGCCCCGTCCGGCTGGCGGGAGCCTCCCGCCGGACTCGCCGATCTGTTCACCGGGTACGCGGCAGCGGGCCCCCGGCCCGCGTCGGCCGAGGTCACGGCGGTCGGCGGCGCCCCCCTCGCGGTGTCCGGGCCCGTCGCGGGAGGCACCGCGCACACCCCCGTCGCACCACCGGCGCAGAGCTACGGGGGTCCTCCGCCGCCCCCTCCGGCACCGCGGGGCTTCGGCGCCCCGCCGGGCTGCCGGTTTCCGATCCTGGTGGGGGTGAAGTCCGCGAGCGCGGTGCGCCAGGCGTCCTCGGCGGCCCTGACGTCCACGTGGGACA
>NZ_JBEOXR010000048.1:0-67828 GCF_040296665.1 Streptomyces sp. NPDC002057 | reverse complement strand
AAGAAGGGCAACCGGGTACCCGTCGACCTGACGACCGCCCCGGTCCGCGACGGCGACCAGCTCGTCGGCGCCGTCATGACCTTCACCGACCGCCGACCCTACGAGCAGCTCGAAGAGGAGCACGCCGCCGAACTCGCCGCACGCGCCCAGCGGAGCGCGGCCGAACGCGAGGAACAGGCCGAGCGGTACGCGGCCCTCGCCGCCCGCCACGCCCAGCTGACCGCGGCACTCGCCGAGTCGCTGCGCCACAGGCAGAACCGGCTCGTGACCCACCCCGGGGGACCACGGCAGCACGACGCGGCGGTCGCCCTCGTCCGGCACCCCACCACGCTGGGGACGCTCGTGGCCGCCGGCATCGACAAGGCCACCGAGCTCACCGGCCCGCACCGGACGGAGTTCACCGTCCACGCGCCGCCCGTCATCGTCGCGCTCGACCCCGCGGGCGCGTCGACCGCGCTGGGCCATCTGATCGCCGACGCCTCCGGCGCTGCCTCCTCGGCGAAGTTCCGCCTTCACGGTCCCGCCATGCCTCCGGACACCACCGTCGAGATTACGGCGGCCCTGCGTGACAACGAGGTACGCATCGAGATCTACGGCCCACGGGCCGTGAACGACCCGACCCACCTGCTGGTCGCCCGCGACATCATCGACGCCCACGGCGGATCGCTCACCGCCCAGGAGCCCGCCCGGGGATTCGGCCTCACCTACGCGGTCCGGATCCCCCACACACCCGCTCCCGTCACCCACCTGGCACACTCCCCCGCTCCTCGGACCCTTGAGAGCCCCGTCGCCGGCTCCTGGATCATCGGAGCGGCCGTCAGTGCCTGCCGCGACCGGGCGGGAACCGCCCTCCTCGGCCTTCCCGCGCCATCGACCGGCCACTCCTCCCGCCCGCGCCTCGTCCCGCCCGCGCAGACAGGGCAGGCCGCTTCTCGCACGGATGCCCAGCCCCGGTCCTGGGAGCCCGTCGGCGGTGCTCCGCTCGGGAAGGACGATGCCGACGACGCCGCTCAGCAGCGCATCGCCCATCTCCTCTCCAGGATCAGACACCGCCCCGCCTGAACGGTCACCCCCTCAACTCCCTAACAGAAGAGTGAGGTTGCGCCGCGACGAGACGACCTCATCGCCGGGCGTCCCTGGTGGAACGAGAGGGAGACTCCAGCGGCTCTGTCCACCGAGGTCCGGCTGCACACCGGAGACGTGGACGAGGCTGACAGCCTCCGGGTGACTCTCCCGTGCCCGCTGCGCTGACAGGACCCCGGGTGGGACGGGTACGGCGGCGGCCGTGGCGACAGCCGCCGCACACGGAGCGGCCGCCCTCCCGTCGACCCGGCATACGATCCACGACGGCACGGCTGGGGTACCGCTTCCCTTGCCCGGGCTTCGGACCATACTGGTCGGGCCCCGATCGCCTACTGAACGGTTCCATGGCCAAGAACAGCACCTCATCGACCACCGTCCCCGATACCGCCTGGCTCGGGCGTGGGCGTCACCTCGGGCCCGAGCCCGAGCGGGACGTCCGGCGCAACCTGCTCGCTCTCAAGGCGGCCCGGGTGATCGACGACTTCCTCGACCTCGACCCCGTCGAGGCGGCGCGCTCCACCGACCTGTATCCCCGGGACGAGTCCGCCGACCCCGGCCCGTCCGCCCGCCGCCTCTTCGAGGCCCGCTGGCGGGTGGCCGACGACGTCACGGTCCGCGCGCAACTGACCACGTACGAGCCCGAGTCCCGCCGATCGAAGGGCGAAGGTGTCACCTGGGTCATCGCCGCCGAGGCCGAGCGGGCGTGGGAAGCGAGCTGGCCCTCACCAGCCACCGTGTTCTGGCCCGACAGCGACCAGGTCCCCTGGGACGAGACGGTTCCGGAGGTGCGCCTGCGGACGACGAACCACCTGCCGAAGGACGACGACGAATTGCGCCGCCTGCTGCGGGCGTGCACCCGGCAAAGCTGGTTCGTCCATGTCGTGGTGCACGAGGCCATGACGCCCGATGCCCTGGGGCGGCGGCCGATCACGGCGTTCCTGCCCCCGAGCCTGCGGCACCGGGTGGTCGAACTCCGGGCCACGCCGGATCAGGCGCTGATCGCCGACTTCGTACTGAATCGCGAGCTGGGTGTGGGGATACCGCGTGGCGGCGCCGTGATCCTGCCCCCGACACCGCGATCCTTCGACTACGACGCGGAGCACTTCACGATTCGCAACGTCTTCCTGGACGGCACGGAACCCACCAAACTCCTGGACAGGATCAAGGAGTTCGCCGCGCTGCCCCAGCCACTGCCGGCCGACGCGGAACAGGTCCTGACGCGACTGCGCCAGGGCTGGCACCTGCTCGACCCCGCCGAGGAACTGGCTCACGCACAGGCCATGGTCACCAGGTACGCCAAGGCGCTCGAAGCCATGACGGCATCCTGCGACCTGTACCGGGAGGCCGCCGAGTCGGCGCTCGACGCCCTCGCCGAGGCGAACAGCGGCACGGGCGTCCCCCGGACGCCGTCAACGGCGCCGTCCAAGGAGGACTCCTCACCCTGGAAGTCCTTCGCGAAGACGCTCGGCCGCTTGCGGGGCCCGAACCCACAAGGGCCGGATACGGAGGTCCAGCAGCATCCGCCCGGCCAGTGAGGGGGGTGGAGCAGAGGGAAGGGGCCGTCACCGTCGGCGAGGACCTCATGACCGAGATCGGTCACGTGGACAGTCCGGCCGGCGGTGGCGAGGACCCTCCGACGGCGCAGACCGCGGATCGCCTCCGTGCGCGCGTCGGGGCCTGAGCGCCCCTGGACGGCGACGCGCCGAGCGGCCCCGTGCCGAGCCCTCCGGTGCGCGGCTGCGTCGTACCGGCATCGCACGTACCCCACCGACCATGCAGGGCATCGACGCCGAAAGCCGCCTGGTCATGGGTGGTGCCGTGGATGGCGTACTGTTGGACCTACCGACGCGGGGTGGAGCAGCTCGGTAGCTCGCTGGGCTCATAACCCAGAGGTCGCAGGTTCAAATCCTGTCCCCGCTACTGAAGTGACATGAGGCCCGGATCCACAGGATCCGGGCCTCATGTCGTGCGCTTGCACGTCGCCCTGGGGCTACCGGGCGTCGCGTCGCCGCCGGCGCGCGCGCTCGAACTCGGCGACGTCCGACATCCAGGGACCGTGCTGTTCGAGTGCGGCGCAGCCGCCGCGGACGAAGGCGCTGACCAGGGCTCGGTACCCGCCGATCCCGTCGACCAGGCCGTACTCGACGTGGTATTCCGGATCCGACCCGTCCGCCCCCGCGCGCAGCGTCGTGACCCGGGCGATGGAGTCCGCGTAGAAGTGGAGCTGGATCCCTTCGCCCATCTCCTCGTCCTCGATGGTGAACACTTCGTTGTCGGAGGCGGAGCGATCGCTGACGAACTCCCAGAACTCCGCGGTGGCGGTGCGAGAACCGTCACGTAGCCACTTCTTCTCGACGCCCTTGTCGTCGGTGAACGACAGAGCCGTCTTCCCGGCGCTCCCGCGGAAGTCGGCGCGGTGGTCTGCGGCCTCCTCGTCGTCCTCCATGGGTGTGTTCCTGGAGCGGTCCGCGGCCTCCGAGCACATCAGGAAGTTCACCGTACGCACCGCGTCGTCGACGAGCTCAGGGTGTGCACGGCGCACGGCCGCTTCGACCTTCGTCTCCATCCGGGTCCAGTCGCTCTTGTCCGTGGCGCGCTTTCCCCGTCGCGGATCGCGGCCGATGCGCATCCCGGCGCACGCCTGCTCCGCGGTGGCGATCACTCGTAGGACCTCGGGCAGCAGCGCGGGGTCGACCGCGTCGGGTATCCGCCTCGGAACCGTCGCGCCGTGCAGATACTGGCCGGTGTACCGCAGAATCGCGGTGTCGAGCGGACCGAGTACTGTTCCGCGCTCGGCGCGACGGCGGTTCGCGTGGTACTCCTGAGCTCGTTTCCCGTTGGACGTCTCGGTCGCCGCGCGCATCGCCGCGCACACCTGACCGCGCTCGAGGAGACCGATGTCGGCCCCGTGGGCGACGAGCCGACTCCTGTCCCACCGGATGCGCCGGAAGAGCGCGTCGACGTCCGGGGGCGCGGCAAGGAGGATCGGGTCCAGGAGCGCGACGGCGGCGTTCTCGTCGAGGCGGCCCCTGGTTCCCGCGGCGTCGCACAGCGGAAGGACCGCACTCCACAACAACAGGTGTCTGGCCAGGTCCTCCCGGATCACCGAAAGATGGGCTTCGCCGATCGGGAACGTGAACGTGCGAGGCTCGTGGTTGGCGTCGGCCCCGGCACCGAGCATCAGTTTCAGCTCGCCGTCCTCGCGGATCACGTTCGGGATCCAGCCGCTCGCGCGCGTGAAAACGATGTCTCTCATGGACTCATTTCTTTCCCGGAACGGAAGCGGTCGGCATCACGGCGATGCCGCGGCCCCGCCCCGCTCCGTCTGTTCACGACCACCGTGCGAATTCAACGTCGAGGCGTGGGTCGGTGCGCACCCAGACTTCGCCCCCGGCGCCCTCGGCCGGGGCGTCGACGCGTTCGATCCCGAGGAACTCGATCAACTTGAGCAGTGCGGCTCGTTCGGCTCGGTCATCGTCGACACCGTGCGAGTCGAAGAAGACGTAGTACTGGTCGCTCGGGTCCACACAGCCCGAATCCGCCCAGATCCGGGCGGTTTCCTCGATCGCCGCCGCCTCCGTCGTGATCATGGCGGCGCGGGCGGCGCCGCGCGTCTCCGGTGACGCGTCGAGGTCGGCGAGGTCGGAGAACCACTGACCGAAGCGGTCGAGGCCGGCGTATCCGTTCTCGAAGAACAGCATCGCGCTCGGAAGGTAGCGGTTGCCCCTGTCGACCTGAAGGTATTCAGACCGGGGTTCGTCCGCACCTATGGTCCGGGAGATCACACCTTGCCCGGGCATGAGTACCAGACTCTGTCCCGACGCCTCATCATGAATGGTGTGGACGTCGGATTCCCGATCACGGAAGAAGGCGGCGAACGCTACGTAGGCTTCCTGGGGGTCGCCCACGGAGACCCGTTGGTCGTTGCCGTCACCGACAGCGAAGACGAACTGCTTCGGGCCGGGCTTGTAGGGGCGAGCCATGTGCGTCCTTCGTTCACGTGTGGTAGCTCCGCCAGCGTAGTCGAATCGGAGCGGACGGCCCGGGCTCCGGCGTGACGCCGGAGCCCGCCTCGTCATTGCCGTCGTGGTGCGAGTTGGCCGATCGCTCAGGCCGACCGGAGGGCGTCCGTAGGGGACGCCCCGGCCGCCCGCATAGCCGGGTATATGCCGGCGATCGCGGCGACCAGCACGGAGACCACCGGGCCGCCGGCGACCGTGTAGTACGGGATGGTGGCCGGCCAGGCCTGAGCCAGGGCGTAGCCGTAGACGGTGAGGCTGCCGACGGCCAGGCCGGCGATGCCTCCGATGAACCCCATGAGTACGGCCTCCAGGAGGAACTGCGCTGCTATCTGTCCTCCGCGGGCGCCCAGGGCGCGCCTCAGTCCGATTTCGCCCCGGCGTTCCATGACGCCGACGACCATGGTGTTGGCGATGCCGACGCCGCCGACGAGGAGGGCGACTCCGGCCAGGGAGAGCACCAGTCCCGTGAGCGCGCCCTTGGCCTCGTCGCGTGCCAGGAGGAGGTCTGAGGGGCGGCTGACGGCGACGGTGCTCGGGCTTGCCGGGTTCGCCGTGGCGGCCGCCACCCTCTGGACGTCGGGCACGCGTTCTGGGTGGGAGCGCAGGTAGACGGTGGCCGCGGACCCGTCCGCGTCCAGGTGTGCTGTGGCCTGGGGCCAGCCGACGAGGGCGGCGGTGTCGAGTTCGGGAGCCAGTTCGTTGGGCGCGAGGATGCCGGCGACAAGGTAGGACTGGCCTCCCAACCAGACCCGTTCGCCGGGCGCGGTCACGCCCAGACGCTGGGCTGCCTGGTCGCCGAGCACGGTGACGGGGAGCCGTTCGCTCGCCCGGTCCAGCCACTTCCCGCTCCGCAGGGAGCCGTGGAGGACATCGAGCAGGTTCGGGCGTGCGGCCAGCACGGTGATGCTGCCGGTCTGCTGCTCGGGTACCAGATTGTTGCGGTAGATCTCCGCCTTGGTGGCCCCCACCGCGGTCACCTGCTGCACCGGGGCGATGTTGCCGAGCATCTTCTCGGCCGTGGACGGCAGGGGCACGAGCTGTTGCGTGGCGTCCTTCCCCGCGGCGACGGTGATGAGGTTCGAGCCGAGCCGGTCCAGTCGGGCCAGCAGGTGGGCCTGGTTGGAGGAGGAGATCCCGGTCACGGCGACGACGGCCGCGATGCCGAGCGAGATCCCCAGGGCCGACAGGGAGGAGCGTGTCTTGCGGGTGCGCGGTCCGATCATGCCCAGGCGCAGCAGGTCGATCAGGCCCAGTCGGGTCCGGCGGGTGCGGGCGCTCATCGGGCGGCTCCCGCGGGGTGGGTGCCGCGTTCGTCGAAGTCGATCCGGCCGTCCCGGATGCCGATGCGGCGGGGGAAGGAGGCGGCCAGTTCACGGTCGTGGGTGATGACGACGACGGTGGTGCCGTTGACGTTCAGGGCGCGCAGCAGTTCGACGACGGCTGTGCCGGAGACGCTGTCCAGGGCGCCGGTGGGTTCGTCGGCGAGGAGCAGCGCGGGGCGCCCGACGAGGGCGCGGGCGATGGCCACGCGCTGCTTCTCGCCGCCGGACAGCTGGTCGGGGCGATGGCCGAGTCGGTGACCGAGGCCCACCTCGTGCAGGGCCTCGACCGCGGCGGCGTGCCGCCGCGCCGCCGGGGCGCCGCTGTAGAGGAGGCCGGTGGCGACGTTCTCCACCGTCGTGAGTCCCGGCAGCAGGAAGAACTGCTGGAAGACGAAGCCGATCCGGTGGGCGCGCACCGAGGCGAGGTCGGCGTCCGGAAGACCCGACAGATCGCGTCCCTCGAAGCGCAGTCGCCCGGCGCTGGGCCGGTCCAGCGAGCCGAGGAGGGCGAGCAGGGTGGACTTGCCGGAGCCGGACGGGCCCACGACGGCGAGGAGTTCGCCGGTCTCTACGGTCAGGTCGACGTCGTTCAGCACGCGCAGCGGCGGGGAACCCGGATACTCCTTGGCGACGGCGGTCAGCTCCAGTACGGGCGTCACTTGGGGATCACCACCTGGGTGCCGGGCTGGAGACCCCCGGAGATCTGCGCCTGGGCGTCGGCGATCAGCCCCAGGCGCACCTTGACCAGACGGGTGCCCGTGCCGTCGACGACCTTGACGCCGTAGCCTCCGCCGTCGAGCGCGAGCAGCGCGGTGACGGGGACGATCAGGGCGTCACTGACGCTGTCGCCCACGACGGTGACCGTCACGGAGGACGGCCCGGCCCTCCGTGCCTGGAGCTGGCTGTCCAGCACGATGGTGACGGTGGTCTTCTGCTGTTCGCCGCCCCCGCCCCCGCTGCCGTCGCCGTCGCCCTGGCCGGCGGAGCCGCCGCGGATCAGGGAGCGGACACGTCCGGTGACCGTGCTGCCGTCGGAGAGCCTGACCTCGCCCTTGCCGTCGGGCTTGAACCGGGACAGCTGATTGTCGGCGGGCCGCACGGTGGCGACGAGGCCGGTGCCGCTCACGGTCATGACCGAGCCCGATCCCAGCGGCGCGCCGAGCTGGACGCCGAGCTGCTGCACGCGCACGCTCGCCCGCGGCAGCATGACCACGCTGCCGAGCGTGAGCGTCCCGGTCTGCTTCACCCCCCGCGACTTCTGCCACCGCTTGATCGCGGTCGCGGTGCCCTTGGTGAACTTCTCGTCGACGGCCAGGCCGAGCCCGTCGGCGTATCCGAGGTCGACGAGGTTGCGCTTGAGCTGCTGGACGTCGGGGCCGTCGCCGACGCCGGGTCCCAGGTCGCGCCACAGGGGCCGGCTGCCGCGCATCAGGACGACGGCGCTGCCATCGGCCTCGTACAGTTTCTCGCCGGTCTTGATGACGGCACCGACGGCGGGGAGCGCGGTGACGGTGCCGCGGCCGGCGGCGACGACGGGTGTGGGCTCGTCGTAGCCGAGCGTCCCGGCGATCTGGATGCCGCTGGACAGCGACCCCTTCTGCACGACGACGCTGCCGTACTCGACGGGCGGCATCCCGGCTCCGGACGCCTGGCGCTCCCACGGGCGCGTCACGCCCAGGACCGCCGCTCCGGTGACCGCCGCGGTCAGGACGAGCGGCACGACGAGCTTGGGGCGCTTGCGGCGCCCGCCCTGCGGGGTGGAGACGAACTCGGCGGGTGTCTTCGTGGTCCGGGCCATGGTCACTGGCCGATCCGATAGCCGGGCATGGGCAGCTTGCCGCAGGCGGGCTGGATGGCGTCCCACTTGGCCGGGTCGAAGGACTGGTCGGTGAAGACGAGGATGCCGTCCTTGGGGTCGGGATCGGGCATGTCCGGGTAGCCGTTCTTCCTGCCGCAGGCGACGAAGGCGCGCGCCATGTCGACGAACTTCCTGTTGCTCTTCTCCTGGACCTGGTGGATGCCGGGGTTCTTTCCGTCGCACAGCCTGGCCGCCGCTTCGTAGCCGCCGGCGGGGGTGGAACCGGCGCCCGTCGCGGGCATGGCGATGTTGCCCTCCTTGTCGATCAGCACCTGGGTCTGCCCCTGGGTGTGCATGCAGCTCACCCAGGACTGCTTGATCGCGGCGTCGTCCTGCGGCTTGCCGCTGCCGGACCCGTCGTCCCCGGCGACCTTGGGGGCCGCGGCCTGTGGCCCGGAACAACCGCTCATCACCAGGGCCGTGGCCAGGGCGGTCGCCGCTATGAGCGTCCGCCCGATGCGCTCGCGCATGTCTTGCTCCTCGCTGATCTCGACTGCGACGCCGCTCTCGTCCGTGACGTCGGATCCGTTCTACGGAGCCCCCGGTGAGACACGCGTGATCATCTGCCTAACCCGTGGTTAACGTGCCCGGCGGCATCCTGGACCGGGTCGGGTCCGAAGGCCGACGTCAGCGGGCCACAGAGCGGGGTAGGTACGACATGCGTGTGCTCATCGTCGAGGACGAGGAAGAACTGGCCGCGATGCTCGCCGAGGGCCTGCGCGGCGAAGGAATGACCTGCGACGTCGCCCACGACGGCGCTCGGGCTCTGGAGATGACGGCCGCCGCCGAGTACGACGTGCTGGTACTTGACCGTGATCTGCCGCAGCTGAGCGGCGACGCCGTCTGCCGGGCGTTGAACGCGGCCGGATACCCGGCCCGGATCCTGATGCTCACCGCCGCCGGCGCCCTGACCGACCTGGTCGACGGCCTGGGCCAGGGTGCTGACGACTACATGTCCAAGCCCTTCTCCTACCTGGAACTGGTCGCCCGGCTGCGCGCACTGGCCCGTCGTGCCGTCCCCGGCGGCTCCGCCACGGTGCTCAGCGGCCACGGCATCAGCCTCCACACGGTCCGCCGCGTCGCGGAGCGCGACGGACGCCCGCTCAAGCTGACACCCAGGGAACTGGGCGTACTGGAGATCCTTCTGGCTGCGGACGGCGCCCCCGTCACCACCGAGGAACTCAGGGACCGGCTGTGGGACGCGGCACTGGACCCTGCCACCACCGCGATCCGGGTCACGGTCCACGCCCTGCGCCGCAAACTCGGCGAGCCCCGGCTCATCAGTCACACTCCCGGCTACGGATACCGGCTGTGACGGGGGCGATGCGCCGGCGCCCGCCCGCCCGCCGCACTCCCCCGCACCGGTTGCCCCTGCGCGGGCGCCTGACGCTGATGACGACGCTGGTCTTCCTGACACTCGGCAGCGCGCTGCTCCTCCTCAACTGGTTCAGCGCCCAGCAGCTCATCGAGGACAATCGCTACCTCGTCGTCCCCGCCGTGGCGACCGTGCCGGTACAACCGGTGGACCCCGCCCTGCCGTACACCACCGAGGCTCCCCTGCCCACCGCCCCCGCCGGCTCCGCGCCGCCGGACACCGGCGTGCCCTCGGCACCCCTCAGTCCCGCCGAGGGGTTCGAGGACTTTCAGGACGAGGTCCTCACCCAGGTCCTGATGCGGTCGCTGCTCCTGCTGCTCGTCTTCACCGCGTTCGCCGCGCTGCTCGCGTGGTGGGCGGCCCGCCGCTCGCTGCACCGTCTCAGTCAGGTGACCGCGGCGGCCCGTCGCATCAGTACCGGCAGCAGTCTGGACGAACGGCTCGGTCTCACCGGCCCCCACGACGAGGTCCGCGAGCTCGGCGAGACGTTCGACGCCATGCTCGACCGGCTGGACCGCAGCTTCGACGCCCAGCGGCGGTTCACCGCCCACGCCTCGCACGAACTGCGCACCCCCCTCACCCTCCAGCGCACCGCGCTGGAGATCCCCCTCGCCCAGGGCCGCGTCCCCGAGGACCTGAAACCCGCGCTCCGGCGTGCCCTGGACGCCAACGGACGCTCGGAACGTCTGATCGGATCCCTGCTGTCCCTGGCCCGCAGTGAAATCCAGACCCACGCGTCCCATCCCGTCGACCTCGCCGACACCGTCCGGGACGCTGTCGCCGACCTGGCCGACGAGGCACACGCCGCCGAAGTCCGCGTCACCACGACACCGGCCCCGGCCCCTGTCACGGGCGACCCCGCACTGCTCGCCCAACTGACGTTGAATCTCGTCGCCAACGCTGTCCGGCACAACCACCCCGACGGTACGGTGACGATCACCACCGGCACCCTGGGCGAGCGCGCGTTCCTCGAAGTCGCCAACACCGGGCCCGTCCTGGAGGAGCGTGAGATCCCCGCCCTCTTCGAACCCTTCCGGCGCGGCCGGCACCGGCCCGGCAACGGCTTCGGGCTCGGACTCGCCGTGGTCCGTGCCATCACGCTCTCCCACGACGGCACGATCGCCGCCGTCCCGCGCTCCGGCGGGGGCATCACCGTCCGCGTCGACCTGCCGCGTCGAGCCCTGCCGGTCGACTCCACACCCGCGTGAAGCGCAGATTGGCGCCGGCCACGCCCGCCCGGTGAAGCTGGACCTGGTCGACACAGCAGGCGACGAGCCGCTTCTGTCGGCACTGCCGGCGGCGGGTGCTCCGCACTTCGCCCACCCGTGCTTGTCGGCGCGCGCCCGGCCCGCTCGGCCTTGGTGCGCTCGGACTTCGACGCACTGCAGCGGCATCTATGGGACGGGCGCATCATCGTCGCCGGCGACTGTCGGTCTCGGCCCGGTGGGGGCTGGACCGGTTGCGGTTTCGGGGGCGGGCGGCACGTGGAGGATCTCTGCCAGGCCGAGTACGTGCAGGACGCGCAGCGTATGGGCCGGCACGGCGGAAAGGGCGATGGCGGCATCGGCGGCAACGGCGTGATTGCGCGCGGCGATCATGCCGCCGATACCGCTGGAGTCACAGCACTCCATCTGTGAGAGGTCCAGGGTGAGAAGCTGGCCCGCCGTGAGCCCCAGCGCATAAAGCCCTTCACGGAGGACGGGCGTGGTGGTGTGGTCGAGTACGCCGATGATCTCCATGACGGGACCGGTCCGGGCGTCTCGGACCGCGATACGCAAGGGGCTCATGATGCTTTCTTCGTAGCGGGACAGAAGGGCGGATGGGTCATGGAGCCATGCTGAGTGCCACCGCTCGGTTCCAGTCCTCACCGCCGACCCGGCAGTCGACCTCGTACTTCAGGGTCCACCGTCATCCACGCCAGTCGAGGCACAGGACGGTGGCGTCGTCTTGGGGCGGTCGGCCGTCGTAGGCGTCGGTGACGGCCGCGACCAGTGTCCGTACGACTTCGCGGGGATGCTCGGTCGCGGTCTCGCGCAGGAGGGCGGGCAGGTCCACCGTCTCCGCTTCGCGTTCCTGCATTCCGTCGGTGTGGAGCAGGAGGCGGTCACCGGGGCGCAGGTCCAAGGCTTGCACCTGATAGGCGCCCTGCGGCGCGACGCCGAAGGGCAGGTTGACCTTCAAGCGCACTTCTTCGACCGCTCCGTCGCGCAGTCGGAGTGGCCAGGGGTGGCCGGCGTTGACGAGTTGGGCGCGGGATCCGTCCAGGGCGATGCGCACCAGCTGGCCGGTGGCCAGGGTGTGGCGGCCGTGTTCGAGGAGGGCGTGGTGGGTCTGGCGGGCCTGTTCGGCCAGGTCCTCCCCCGCTCGGCGGGCGCCTCTGGAGGCGTTGACGAGGAGGGTGGCCATGAGGGCGGCGCTGACGTCGTGGCCCATGGCGTCGGTGATGGACAGGTGGAGGGTGTGGGTGTCGAGGCTGTAGTCGTAGGTGTCGCCGGCGATGTCAGAGGCAGGGACGAGAGTGCCGGCGAGGGTGAACCGGGGAGTTTCGCAGCAGGAGGCCGAGGGCAGCAGCTGGCGCTGGATCTCCGCGGACAGGCTGACGTCGGCGGTGCGGTTTCCCCAGTGGTAGAAGTCGGTGAAGCGTCGGTCGGTGACGATGATGTAGGCCAGCGCGCGGGCGGCTTCCTCGACTTCCCGCAGCACCTCCTGGGGAGCGTGGGTGAGGAGGAGTTCGAGGAGCCCGATGACATCACCGCGGTTGGTCACGGGGGCGAGCACTCGTACTCCCTGATCCCCTTCCGGGAACGACACCAGCCGCTGACCTCGTAGCACTTCGTCGTAGGCCCCGGAGACGGAGAGCGGGTACCTGGGCAGCTCGCTCCTTCTGATGTGCGGCCGCGGTGTCGTGGACTCGGAGCAGACGCCGACCGATGATGTCGACGAACAGGAACGACACATACCGGGCACCGAACCGGTCGCGGAGATCCCCCGCCACGACATCGAGGGAATCGACCGGCGCGGCAGCCTCAGCCGCCGCCAGGACCTCCGCCAGACCGTTCCGCTCGCCCATCACATCCGTCTCAGAACACCCAGCCGCCACGGCACAGAGCGGCCAGCGCCGGCTGCCCTCCTCGGGACGCTACACACTCAGGGATCGCAGACCTGTTCCCACGCCGTAGCGCCGGTTCCGGACGGCGGAAGCCGTGGCACCCCCTACCTCTTGCGAGGTCGTGGTCCCGTCGGCGGGCTCGTCGTTCGGGTGCAGTCGGCGCCAGGCCGGGATGGCGGCGTGTGGGCGGGTAGGCGTCGTGTATGAACTCACGCACCCCGGACACCTCACCCACGGCCAAGCCGACCGCGGCCCTCGACAGTGCCTCGGCATGTTGGCTCACATCCCTGGACCGGCTCGAGCGGGCCACGGTGGCCGATCCGGCCATCAGGGTCCTGCAGCGGGGAATCCGCTCACTCCCCTTGGGCCGGATGCGCGATCTGCTGCGCGGCAGGCATCTGGGCCACCCAGTCCACCCCGTGCTCGTACAGGTGCCCATCGGATGCTGGCTGTCGGCCTCTGTACTCGACTTCGTGCCCGGGACACGCCACGCGGCGACCACCCTGACCGCCGTTGGACTGGCCGGCGTCGCCCCGGCAGCGGTCGCCGGCTGGGCGGACTGGGCGGACCTGCCGCCGGAGCAGGCCCGGGTCGGCTTGGCTCACGCCGCGACCAACGTCGCCGCGGTGGCCTGTTACGCCGCTTCCCTGACCGCACGGCTCCGCAGCCACTCGGCGAAGGGCCGACTGTGGGCACTGGGCGGGATGGCCGCCGTGGCCGTCAGCGGTGCGCTGGGCGGACACGTGGCGTACCGGCAGGCCGTCGGAGCGCACGCCGCAACGTGAGCCGGCCGAAGGCGGGTCAGACGCCCTCGAATTCGAGGACCTCGGCCAAGGCGGCTTCCTGCTCCTCGACATCCCCAGCGCTCCCGGCGATGACCACATACCGCCAGGAGCGGCCGTCGGGTGGTGCGTCCGCGTACAGGACAACCCCCTCGCCCCGGTCCGGGTCGAAGGCGAGACGGGAGGCGCCCAATCGGGCAAGCACCTCGTCGAAATCCAGGGGAAGACCTGTCCGGCCCTTCGACACCGACCATGCCGGACGCGCGGTGGCGGAACCCTCAGTCAACCGGGTGACCATGGCGTGTGGTGTGGTGGTGGCTGTACGACGGATGTTGCTCTCACTCGCGTACGCGACACCGTCCACGTCCACCAGCGCGTCGAGCCCGAAGGGCCCGGCGTAGGGCCGGCCAGGTAGCGGCCCAGGGCCGTCCCCCACGTCTCCAGCTCGGCGGCCACGTGAGCGCAGGACGGCGGCAGCGGAGAGGCGTATCCCGTGAAAGGAGCCCTGCACCGTGCGCATCGCTCCGCTGAAGATGACGCGCGTTCCGGAGGCGGTGACCTCCACCTGGACGCTGACGGAGTCGGCCACGCGGAGGTACTCCTCCACCACCCACAGTCCTTCGGGCCCACCCACCGTGCCGAGCGCCAGGCCCGCCCCGCCTCTCAGGTCGTCGCGGGACACGAAGCGCATGCCGTGTCCTCCGGCCGAACGGTCGGGTTTCACCACCACGCGCTCGTGGTCCCGCAGGAGATCGAGCGCCGTGCCCTCGACCTCCGGGCGCCGGCACGTCCGCCCTCTCGGCAGACGCATGCCCAAGCGCTCAGCCGTCCGGCGGAAGCCGCTCTTCGTGTTGAGCAGCATGGTCGTCCTCAGGGCCGCCTCTGCCGCTTCGACCGTGGGGTGCAGGTGGACGTCGATGCCCAGGTCCCGGGCGAACGCGATCGCTGACGCGTCGAGCGCCGTCGGCAACAGCGCCGCGCCCCGGTCAGCGGCGAGAGCCCGAATCCGCTCGACGAGGCCGGCCTGGCGCACCGCCCACGCCAGCGGGACGGCTCCGGCGGGAGGCACCTCGATCACCGCCACGGATTCCGGGGGCACCCCCGTCAGGCCGTGCACGTATCGCAGGAACTCCCGGCTCAGCGGCACGGGAGTGACGAAAATGTCCCCCGGCCGAAGCAGCCACGTCTTCCGCGGCGCCTGTTGCGCCCACGTCGTCAGGATCTGCCCCTCGTCGAGATCCACCGCCACGTCGGAGAGGAAGTTCGCGAACACGATCATCGGGGCCGTCTCCGTCACCGCTCTGCTCCTCTGGTCGTCGCGCAGCCGTCCGCGGTCGGGCCGGGATCCCCTGCTCGGCCCATCGCGGGCGGGGCCGGGCGCGGGACGGGGAGCCGCGTGCCGTGCGGCTCACACACGCTGGGCTCGGTGGAGGAGGGCGTGAAGCCCGTGTGCGCGCAGGGCGGCCCGAGCGGCGTTCGCGCCCGGGGCACCGTGTACGCCGCCTCCGGGGTGGGCGGCCGCTGAGGCCAGGTAGAGGCCCTTGACCGGTGTCTCGGGGCGACCGGTGCCCGGGGTGGGGCGGAAGACGGCCTGCTGGTGCAGGGCGGTGGTGCCGTTGTTGACGGCTCCGTTGTGCAGGTTCTCGTTCATGTCCTGCAGCGTGGTGGGGGCCAGGATGCGGCGGGCGCCGATGAGCCGGCGGAAGCCCGGCGCGAAGCGCTCCACCTGTGCTTCGACGCGGTCGGCCATGGCCTCCTGTTCGCGGGGGTCCCCATCTGCCGGTGATGTTGTCGGGGCCGGCGTCGGAGGTGATGTGCTGCGGGAGGTGCGTGTAGGCCCAGGCCGACTCCGTCCCGGCCGGTGAGGGGGTGGGGTCCGCGGTGGTCATCTGGCCGAAGAGGGCGAAAGGCTCGTCGGGGACCTGTCCCATGGCGAGTTGTGCGGCGAACCGGGTCAGGCCGTCGGCGACGTCGGCGACGTGGACCGTACCCGCTCGGGCTGCCTGCGGCGCCGTCCACGGCACCGGGCCGGTCAGCGCCCAGTCGACCTTGAACGTCGCGAAGTCCCACTGGAAGTGATCCAGGTCCCGCAGGAGACGGGACGGGAGGTGCTCTTCGCCGACGAGGTCCCGGTGCAGGGCCGGCGCCGATGTATCGGCCAGCACGGCCCTCCGCGCGCGGACGGTCTCCCCGCCCGCCGTCCGCACCCCGACCGCCGTGCCACCGCGTACGACGACCGCCGCGACCCGCTCCCGGCAGCGCAGCACTCCTCCGAGTCGTTGGAGACGGCTCACCAGTGCCACGGTCAGGGCGCCGGCCCCGCCGACGGGGACCGGGAAGCCGTGGCCCTGCCCGAGCATCGACATCAGCCAGCCGAAGCCGCCGCTGCCCGCCGCCTCGGGGGCCAGGTCGGCGTGCAGGGCGTTGCCTGTCAGCAGGAGCCGACCGCCCTCTCCCTGGAACTCCTCCTCACTCAGGAGGCGTACGGGCAGGGACAGCTTCCGGGCCAGCCGCAGGCCCCCGGAGGTGCGCAGTTTCGCGGCCAGCCGAAGCCCGGAACGAACCGGGGGGGAAGGGTGTGAACAGCGCCTGTACGAGGTCCGGCCCCACGCGTGTCCACGTCCGGTACAAGTCCTCCCAGGCGTCCGCGTCAGCGGCCGCGAAGCCGGCCAGGCCGGCGCAGGTGTCTTGTATCCGTCGTTCCAGCACGGCGCATCTCCCGTCCAGCAGGGGGTGGGCCAGTACGGAGGGGGCGTGGCTCCACCGCAGGCCCTCCGCGGCGAGGTCGAGGCCCGCGAGGACCGGGGAGGCCACGGCGAGCGGGTAGAAGGCGCTGAACGTGTCCGAGACGTAGTCCGGGTGCACCCCGCGATCACTGCGTACGGCTCCTCCGGGCTCTTCCTGCGTCTCCAGGACTTCCACACTCCACCCGGCGTCGAGCAGCAGGTTCGCGGCCACCAGTCCGTTGGGGCCGGCGCCGATCACCACCGCGTCAGGCACGGTCCACCTCGCCAAGCTGTTGTTCCACGATGCCGGCCGGGCGGGCCGGCACGTCCCGGTGCCGGAACCGGAGGGTTCCGACCACGGAGTGGTGCAGGGATCCGCCCACACCGCGCAGGGGATGCTCCTCGCAGATCACCCTTGTCTCCTCCCCCACGGCCGGAACTGGAGGAGGATCCTCGCCCCCGTGGCGTACCGCCGTCACTCCTTCGGCCGCCAAGGGGCCGAACCGCACGGTGTGGCGCCGCCGGGATACGACCTCGGGCCACAGCCGATCCAGCGGTGCGGACGCGAAGGGCCCCACCACCCCGTACTGGCGCTTGCGCTGGGGGCTGGAACCTCGGGGCATGACGAGACCTCGCATCGGCGACCTGCTGTCACGGTCATGGTGCGGGTACCCCGATCGCATCGCATCTCACGCAATTCAGGCAAAGAGCTTTCGGCGTGGGGGCGGGCCGAGTCCTTCGTTGCGGCACTGAGGAGGAACCGGGCCCGATCGTCCTGCCGGGTTGTGCGGGCGCGGCACTCCGGTGTGTCTGCCAGGCTCGCTCTGTGCCCTCCATGGCAGTGGGGCGCCGGTTGCACCGCCGCGTCGGGGGGAGAGATCCTGTGCAGACGTTCCTTCCGTACCCGTCGTTCGACGCCTCGGCCGCCGTGCTGGACGCGCGAAGGCTCGGCAAGCAGCGGGGCGAAGCCGTGCAGGTGCTCCGTGGCCTGGTCGTCCCGGGTTACGGGTGGCGCAGGCACCCCGCGGTGCGGATGTGGGCCGGGTACGAGGAGGCACTCGTCCGGTACGGGTTGGAGATCTGCGGGGTGTGGACCGCTGGAGGGCATGCCGATACCTGTGCCGTCACTCTGGTCCAGGACCTGAACGCGTGGCAGCCGGTGGGAGCGCTGCGCACGCAGGAGCAGTTGGCCGACGACGGGGACCTGCCGCCCTGGCTCGGGGCACCGGACTTCCATCGAAGCCATCAGTCCGCGCTGGTGCGCAAGGATCCGGCCTTCTACCGGGAACGCTTCTCGGACGTGCCCGACGACCTGCCCTACGTGTGGCCCCGCTCCGACCGGGATACGGACGCCGTGCTGTGAGCACCGAGCCTGTACGGGGATGGATCGGGCCAGCCGGGGGTGCTCACGCCGGCGACTCGGGGCGTCAGGCTCCGGTCGGCACCTTCTCTCCGGGGCGCCTGGGTGCGGACGCGTGTCGGGCCGGGCGGAGAGGGTAGCCGCAGAGTAACCGATCCGACCATCCGTTCGGATTCCCAGTTTCAGGAGGTGATGGCCGTGGGCGCCGTCAACAGCCCCACCCGCTCCAAACAGACGGAGACCCTCACGGGTCAGATCAGGACGTGCCGACCGGCCTTCAAGGAACGCGATGTCGACCCGGGCCCGGATCGCACGGGGCAGGACGTTGACCCGGATCCCCAGATTGTCCGTGGCGAGGATTGATGCGCGAGCCCCGCCCCGCCGACGCCTTTCGTTCACAGCGCGACTTGGACACGGTCGGACTCGACGACAAGGGGTGCGGGCGGCTTCTGCAGCCTGGTGGCAGTGCGGCAGCGCCCCTGACTCAGGTCTCGGCGTTGCGGCCCCGGTCGGGGTGAGAACCGGCCTCGCGGGCCGGAGGTGAGGAACGGTGAGCCGGAGCGCATCGCCGCACGGTCGCATGAGCAGGAATTGTCGCGTGACTGACATGGCGACCAAGGGGTAGAGGCCACCGTGACGGGCCCGCGCCTCACGTGCACGAAGCTCGCAAACCCAAGGGCCTTTCCGTGCTCCCCTGACCAATGATCCCGCCCAGTGACTTCGGCCGTGCACACGCGCCTCAGTCGCCGGGGCGGGGCCGGCGGGGAGTGGGGGGAGTGGAAGGAGGAGTACATCCGTGTGGACCGCACAACACCGTCCGAGCGTCTTCTCCACCATGGTCCACCCGACGGGCCGGCCTGACAGGGGCACGCCTGCTCTGCCATCGGGACACCCGCGAAGCCGGAGGTCATCATGATCATTCTCGGGGTTATTCTGCTCGTCATCGGGTTCGTGGCCAGCATCTCCATCCTGTGGACCATCGGGCTCATCCTGGTCGTCATCGGAGTCGTCCTCTGGATCCTCGGGGCGGTGGGCCACGCGGTTGGCGGACGCCGTCACTACTGGTAGACGACCGTCGCACTGACCCGCTCAGGACGTACCCGTCAGCCTCGCCGTCCTCTGGCCGGCGAGATGCCAGGCGCATGAACCGGGCGCCCCCGAAGCCCCGCCGCTTCGGGGGCATGCGGCTTCTCCGTCCCTCTGACCGATCTCCGCAGGGGCGGACACGACCGCGAGAACGCCTGATCCCGCTTCTTGGAGCGGGCCGAACTCCGCACAGACATGCGCCCTCCCGGCGCCCCAGATCGGGCGACGCCGCTCCGCCTCCACCGTCACCGGCGCCACTCCCCCACCCGGCCCTGCGCGACGTGCGAGTCCTTCAACGACCGGAGCCAGTGATGTCCCGAGAGACCCCGCCGGAACACACTTCGGACGGCCGCTACGTCATCATCGCCGGCAGGCGCTGGCGGGCCAGCGACCCGGACCTCCCCGCCGACACCGACGCGCGCCTGCGCACGCACCTGATGGCAGCCCGGCGCGCCGTCGGCGTCGCCCTGCGAGCACACGATGAGGAGGCGGAACGCGAAGCGAGGAGCCGCGTTCAGACGGCCAAGGTCGCCCTCGGCGAACGTGGTACTCCGTGGTGGGAGCAGACCAGCGCGGAACGCCGGGCACGCTGGCTGAAGGGACTCGCGATGCTGGACGGAGGACCAGGCCCGCCCTAGGCCGGATCCCGCTTCAGACGTCGCTTCTGGGCAGCCGACGCTCCCAGCAGTGGTGAATCAACGACGGGAAGACGCCCGTACATCAGCGTCCGTCACACCACGTCAGTCCACGGGCATACCCATGACTTGGTACTCGCCGGACGGCGTCAAGTCCCGTTCCGCATACGCACCGTCGGGCCTCATCAATGGTGAGTTGACGGTGACAGGCGGTTTCCAGACCCATGCGCGTCGGCACGGGCCACTTCCGGCGGTTCCCACATTGCCCGGCCATCACGGGGCAGGAGCGGTACATGATCGACCACTGGTTCGGCCCCCGTCGCCGGCTGCCGCCCCCTCCTGCACACCGGGACCGCCCGATGCCGCTCACCGCAGGTATCCCCTCCCCCGCCGCGGATGCGGCGCACGACGCCGCTCACAGCACCGCGGCCCGGTTCCAGCACGGCGCCTACTCGGTCCCGTGCACCACCTGCCACGTCCCGGCCGGCGAACTCTGCCTCGCCCGGCGGACGATGCACGCCTCCCGCCGGTCCCTGTACCACCGAGACCCGAAACGCAACGGCCCGATGCCGCTCCGCACGGGCGGCGTTCGGTGAGCGCCCTCGGCGTCGTGCGCGATGCCCCCACCTCGGTTTCGCAGGTGTCCTCGGCCCATCGCCCGCGCTGACAATCGCATGCTCGCCGGGGGTCGAGCACCAGGTTTCCGGTGTCGAGGTCGATGAGGTTCCCGCCGAGGAGTGTCTGCTCCGAACAGTCTCTACGGCTGCGAAAGGGCCGAGCGGGCGGGCGGGCGCTGAAAGGCGGCGCGGGGAGCAAGAGGGTGATGTGCCACAGCACCGGTGTTCAGAAGGCGTATCGAATCCTCAGCCACGGCGCATGGGTGGCCACGAGCATGCGCATGGTCTCCACGGCTGCGGACTTCACACCGGGCCGGTAGCGAACGTTCCAGCTGCCGTTCTGTGAACGCTTGGGCTGCTGGAGGTCGGGCCGCCAGAGGGCGTCTTCCGCTCGCGGATGCCAGCCGAGGTTGAGACCGTGCAGGTCTTCGTTGTGGGTCAGCATGATCACCTCCGCGGCTGCCTGGGCTTTCACTTGGCCGGGCAGAACATCGTCCAGGTGCCGCAGGAGCTCAGCCCAGTCCGCTTCCCAGCCTGGGCGTAGAACGACGGGTGAGAGGTTGAAATGGACCTCGTATCCCGCTTCGAGGAAGTCTCCGGCGGCGGCGATACGGTCCGCCACCGGGCTGGTGCGGATGTCCAGGAGCTTCGAGTCCTCCTGCGGCATCACGGAGAACCGCACGCGGGTGCGTCCGCGGGGGTCCAGCAGGAGGAGATCCGGGTTGACGAATTTTGTGGCGAAGGAGGCTTTGGCGGACGGCCAGCGGGCGAAGGAATGAATGAGATCGGCGACATTGTCGCTGATCAGGGCGTCGACGGAACAGTCGCTGTTCTCGCCCACGTCGTAGACCCACGCTGTCGGGTCACACTGGTTGGCCTCCGTCTTCGGTCCGAGGCGTGCCACGTGCCGCGCGAGGTGGGCGATGATGCGGTCGATGTTGGTGAAGACGGTGATCGGGTTGGCGTATCCCTTGCGGCGCGGGACGTAGCAGTAGGCACACGCCATTGCGCAGCCGTTGGCGGGGCCGGGGGCGATGTAGTCCGCTGAACGGCCGTTGGGCCGAGTGGCGAGCGTCTTCTTCTCCCCGAGGACCAGGATCTCCCTTTTGATCCGTACCCAGCGGTCGACGTTGCCCGCGTTGCCATGGAGGTCGGGGATTGCCCAGTGGGAGTCCACAGGAACGATCTCGGCGTTCGGAAAGCGGGCGAGGATCTGCCTGCCGCGCGGGGAGGCGGCAGCGGCGGGCTCGGCGCGGATCTCCCTGATGGAGAGCAACCGACGCGCGGACGGCGAGTCACGAAAGAGGGGGCCGGTGCCGACCGGGACGCGCGACCGCGGCCCCATGTCGAGGTCCTCGACAGCGAACAGCGCGTCGGCATGGGGGTCGTTCGGCCGTCCCCGGTGGGGCTGGATCGAGGGGCTCACGAGTGGCTCCTGCGAGGTGTGGGGCCCGCTGGCGGCTGCGCGGGAGGCGTGGATGGTGGGACGGCCGTGTGCCGGGGTCGCCTTCTACTCTAGGAGGTCCTGACAGAAGCCGCCGCTGATGCGATTGTCCGCTTGGATGCCGGCTGGCCCGTCCGGTCCAGGAGCGTCCCGAAGGCAGCGTTTGCCGGACAGCGATTGTCACGGTGAGACGCTTGAGGTCGGTTGGCGACTCTTGGCGACTCTTGGCGACCAAGCGGTACTTCGGGGCCCGGTAAGTCCCCTGCGATCCCTTGTTGCCCGGCCCGGAGTTGCCACTCGCCTGCGACGGCTCGCCGAGTGCCCCTCCACGGCCACGGATGTGTCGACAGGCTGGGCGAGCTGTTGGTCTCGCTCGGCTGTGGTGCGGCGGGTCGGGTCGGTGTGGGGCACGCGGGTTGCGTAGCGCGCCAGACCCTCAGGTGTCTTCCGGCCGGTGACGGTGTGCGGCTCCGTGCAGACACGGGCGGCTCTCGCGTTCGGCATCTGCCTGTCTGCTGGAGCGCCGGCATCCGCCGCACGGACCAGATCCTCCTGTTGGGGGATCCGCTCAGCGCAAACCGACAACGTCGAGTCAAATCCTCTCTTTTCGGTCTTTTCAAGGTGTAAAAAATGGATATGGGACGACCGTCCCCTGTCGAACGTCACCCCGGAGGCACACGTGCCCACCCAGACGAACCCCTACCGGCCCGGAACACCGTGCTGGATCGATCTGATGGTCCCCGACCAGCAGGCGGCCATCGATTTCTACAGTGACATCTTCGGCTGGCAGGGCGAGATCGGCCCGGCCGAGCAGGGCGGGTACGCCGTCTGCACGCTCAAGGGAAAGCCCGTCGCGGGAATCATGAAGGCGATGAACCCGGACGGTACGATCCCCGATCCGCTGCCGCCGACCGTGTGGACCACCTACCTGTCCACAAGCGACATCGACGCAACGGTCAGTGCCGTCACCGGCTCGAACGGGACGGTCATGATGGGCCCGATGGACGTCATGGACCTCGGCCGCATGGCTCTGATCGCCGACCCGACCGGCGCCGTGGTCGGCCTGTGGCAGCCCGGCACCTTCGACGGCGCAGGCATCGTCAACGAGCACGGCGCGCTGATCTGGAACGAACTCACCACGGGTGACATTCCGGCGGCATCCGCGTTCTACTCCACCGTCCTGCCCGTCACCACCTCCCGGTCCCAGATGCCCGGCGCCGAGGACTACATCGAGTTCAAGGTCGACGACCGCGCGGTGGGCGGCATGATGGACATGAGCCGGCTGCCGCCGGGGGTGCCCCCGCACTGGCAGCCGTACTTCCACGTGGACAGCGTCGACGACATCCAGGCCGCCACCGTCCGGGCCGGCGGCACGGTCCTGGCCCCGGCGTTCGACATGGCGGCCGGTCGTATGGCTGTGCTCGCCGACCCGCAGGGAGGCGCCTTCTCCGTGATCACCGGGGCCGACCCGGAGCAGCCGGCCTGACTCCGCAGCGATGGCACCACGCGCTGCCGAGCAGCCGTTGCCATACCGATCATGGAGCCTTCCGATCGGACGGGAGTCTCGATCGGTTGATCGCGGGCACTGCCCGGCATGGAGAGCCGGACCTGGTGGTATGCGGGAAAAATCGAGGAGGACGGTCGGCCGCGCGCTGCTACGGTCGGGCGTTATGAGCTGGCTCCCCGACACCTTCGTCCATCCCGTCCTGGTACCGCTGCCGGGCAGTGGTCATCACCTGCGGCCGATCCGGGAGGCGGACACCCCGCTCGACTATCCGGCTGTGATGGGTTCGCGCGAGCGACTGTGGACCATCTTCGGCCCGGCCTGGGGCTGGCCCGCGGCCACCATGACCTACGAGGCCGACCAGGCCGACCTGTTGCGGCACGAGAAGGAGATCGCCGCACACCAGTCCTTCAACTACGCGCTGTTCGACGCGGCGGAGACCGCTCTGCTGGGTTGTGTCTACATCGACCCGCCCGCCAGGGCCGGCGCGGACGGCGAGATCTCCTGGTGGGTGGTGGACGAGCTGGTGGGCAGCGAGGTCGAGCAGGCCCTCGACGAGCTGGTGCCGCAGTGGATCGCCGCCGACTGGCCGTTCGAGCAGCCGCGCTTCCTCGGCCGAGAGATCTCCTGGTCGGACTGGCTCGCCCTGCCGGAACACCCCGACGCGTAACTGTTCGTTCCGGAACGCCGTCCTGCGGAGACGCCGGCGGCCCGTCGAACCAACCCCCTCAGCCACGGGCTCAGGGGGCCTCTTGACGCCACGGATCAGGACCCGCGGAACGCGGTGCGGTGGCGTGGACGTCCACGCGGACCCCGGATCGACGGCACGGCGTCGAACTGCGGCTGGATCAGGGGCGAAGCCGTGGGTCGGCGCCTTCGCCCAGTGAGACGTCGCCGGCCACCTCTTGCATGTGCGATGACGAGGTCTACACTCCGCGATCATGAGCGATCTCACCGGTGTGGACTCCGACCCCCGTCTCTTCTCGACCATGTCCACCATGCGCGCCATGCGCCGCATCAAGCCCGATCCGGTCCCCGAGGACCTCATCGAGCAGCTCGTCCAGGCTGCGGTCTGGGGACCCAGCGGTGGCAACATGCAGCGCTTCGAGTACGTCGTCGTCACCGACCGGGACGTCATGGCCCGTCTCGCCCCCCTGTGGCAGCGCTGCGTCGACGCCTACCTCGCCACCACGGGCGCGCTGGCCCCTGCCGGGATGGACGAGGCCGCCTACCGTCGGATGGTCGCCGCGATCGAGTACCAGCGTGACCACTTCGCCGACACCCCCGTACTGGTCATCCCCTGCTATCAGTTCCCCGCACCGCGGGTCCCCGAGGAGGGCTACCTCGTCTCCGCCCAAGCCCTCGGACCGGCGGCAACCCAGCGCATGATGGACACGCAGGAACGTTTCATGGCGCTGGCGGAAGGATCCTGCGTCTACCCGGGCGTGCAGAATCTGCTGCTCGCCGCCCGAGGCCTCGGCCTCGCGGCGAACATCACCATCTGGCACCTGATGCTGGAAGAGGAGTGGAAGCAGGCCCTCGGCATCCCCGAGGACATGCGCACCTTCGCCGCCATACCCGTCGGCTGGCCGATGGGCAACTTCGGACCCGTGCGCCGCCGTCCGGTCTCGGAGGTCGTGCACCGCAACCACTGGTAGTGCTCACTCGTCAGATCTGCGCAGCGGGGTGGCCGGACGTCTCGGGCCGAGGGTGACCGGTCGCGCTGCGAGCGTGGTGGAGTTCGGGTGGTACGAGGGTCCGCCGTCGGTGCGGACGGCGGGCGCGTGCGGGTGCGCTCGACGGTGGCGCTGTCGGCAGGCAGCACGGCCCCCGCTCCGCCGGGTGCCTCCGGGCGTCGCGACGGCGCTGTTTCCCGCGTAGTTGAGTACCGTACAGAGCGGCCGATCCGTACCGTGCGGAGCGCCGGAAGGGACTCTCGATGGCCGGTCTGAGGCTGGGCCCGCTCCTGCGACACGTGGACTGGGAGTCGGGCACGAGCGCGACGGTATGGGTCGAGACCGACCGGGCGTGCACGGCAGAGGTCCGATGCCCGGACGGTGCCGGTGGTTCGGCTCCCACCTTCTCCGTCTCCGGCCACCACTACGCCCTAGTGGTCGTGACGGGTCTCGCCCCCGGGTCCGCCACACCGTACGAGGTGCTGCTCGACGGCGAACGGGTGTGGCCCCTCGCGGACTCGCCCCAGCCGCCCAGCACCATCCACACGCCGTCGGTCCCGGCGACGGACGCGGTGGTCGCCTTCGGCTCGTGCCGGTGGGCGGCACCCGCCGCGGGCAAATCCGATCCGGTGGGCCCCGACGTCCTCGACACCCTCTCCGCCCGGCTCGCCGCCGACCCGGAGGCCGAGCGTCCGGACGTTCTCCTCCTCCTTGGCGACCAGGTGTACGCGGACGAGACGTCCGCCGACACCCGTGCCTGGATCGCCCGGCATCGGCGGGGCACCGGCTCCGCCGCCCCACCGGACCAGGTCGCCGACTACGAGGAGTACACCCACCTCTACGACGAGTCCTGGGGCGATCCCGAACTGCGGTGGCTGCTCTCGACCGTACCGACCTGCATGATCTTCGACGATCACGACGTCATCGACGACTGGAACACCAGCGCCGCCTGGGTGGCCGACATGCGCGCGACGCCGTGGTGGCACGAGCGGATCACCGGCGGTCTGATGTCGTACTGGGTCTACCAGCATCTCGGGAACCTGTCCCCCGCCGAGCTCGCCGAGGACAAGTTGTACGCGGCGGTCGTGGCGGCGGACGACGGCACCGAGGTGCTGCGCGCGTTCGCCGAACGCGCCGACGCCGACCCGGCGACCGTGCGCTGGAGCTACCGCAGGGACTTCGGCCGCACTCGGCTGCTGATGGTCGACACCCGGGCCGCACGGGTCCTGGAGGAGCAGCACCGGGCGATGCTGGACGCCGAGGAAGCAGCCTGGCTGAGGACGCAGGCCTTCGACAACCCTGGCGGCGTCGACCACCTCCTGGTCGGAACCTCGCTCCCCTGGCTGCTGCCCCCCATGGTCCACTTCGCCGAGAGCTGGCACGCGGCGCTGTGCCGGGGTGAGCGCGGGCCACGCTGGGCGCGCTTCGGCGAGTGGCTGCGCCGGCGCGCCGACCTGGAGCACTGGGCGGCGTTCACGTCGTCGTTCGAGAGGCTGACGGAGACGGTCGCCGAGGTGGGGAGGGCCGACACAGCGCCGGCAACCGTGTGTGTGCTCTCCGGGGACGTACACCACGCGTATGTGGCGGAGCCCGTCTGGGCCGAGGGACAGCCACGCTCCCGCGTCTACCAGTTCACCTGCTCGCCCCTGCACAACTCGGTGCCCGCGGCCATGCGGGTCGCGTTCCGGTTCGGCTGGAGCCGGTTCGCCAAGGGAATCGGTCATCTCCTGGCCCGTCATGGCCGGATCGCGAGGCCGGCGGTCCGTTGGGAGCGCTCCGGCGGACCGTGGTTCGGCAATCAGTTGATGACGCTGACGCTGCGTGGGCGCACGGCGCGCCTGCGACTGGAGAAGGCCTCGGCAGGTGCGAAGCGGGGGCGCCGCGGGACGGACCGTTCGGGGGCGCGGCTCGTGGGTGTCCTCGACCGGAGCCTGACGGAAGGACACTGACGCTCCGCCGGGCGGTGCGCGGACCGGGCTCGATCCATGAGACGGTCCCTGGAGTTGCCCAGCGAAACGCGGGGGCGCGAGACAGACAGAAGGGAACGTAGGGTGACGGCCGGCGGTATTCAGGAGGCGCTCTGCTGGAGAGGTCCGGCCTCGGTGAACCTGTTCGCCCTCGGTGCCGGCAGCACACCGCTGCCGCACGAGGCTTTCCATCTCGCTGGGCTCATTCCCGACAGTGTGCTGCCGTTCCCGTTGGTGGATCCGCCGGAGGCCATCGCGCGGGTCGGTCTCATCTCGTACGACCTGGACTTCGAGGACACCTCGCTCGATCTCAGCGCGTACACGCGAGCAGCCCTCCGCCGGGTCTGTGAAGGCGCGCAGGCAGTCGCCTGGGCGGCGTTCGAGGGGTCGTTCCGATACGACGAGCTTCTCACCGACAAGGTGGCCCAGCAGGTCTACGGCTTCTGCGTCAGCGGCGCAGAGCCCGTGGCCGAATGGGATCTCACCGCCTTGCGGGGCGACGAGTGGAAGTCGCGCGTCGCGGAGGCTCGCGCGGCCCTGGAAGCGCTGCTGTCCGTACCGCAGGATGGGGACGCGTAGACCGGCCGACCCGCCCAGGTCTTGAGCCGGGCCATGGCTCTGTCGAACGAGCTCGCCCGGCCCTCTCTCGGACGAGCAGACCGACCTCTCAGCGGCCTGCGGCCGGCACGGTCGACGGATGCCACTCTCGCCTGAGCAGACCGAACACCCACGAGTCGGATACCTCGCCGTTCACGACGCAGTCCTCCCGCAACGTCCCTTCACGCACGAATCCGACCTTCTCCAACACCCGGGCGGATGCCTCGTTGCGTGTGTCGGCCTCGGCCTGGACCCTGTTCAGGTCCAGGGCGTCGAATGCCCACCGCAGCAAGGCGTGCGCGGCCTCCGTCGCGTAGCCGTGGCCCCACATCGCGTCGTCGAGGCAGTAGCCCAACGACGCACTGCGGAAGTCCGGGTCCCATCCGGTCAGACCGCACCAGCCGACGAAGGCACCGTCAGAGGCACGGTCGATGGCCACCCGTGCCCCGGTGCCTTCGTCCGCGATCTCCCCGCATATCGCGATGAAGCGATCGGCGCGGGCGGGTTCGGTCCAGGGCGGGGAGTCCCAGTAGCGCATCACGTGGGTGTTGCTGTGCAGCGCGAAGAGGGGCTTCGCGTCGGCATCGGTGAAAGGCCGCAGTCGCAGACGGGCGGTGTGCAGTACGGGGGTGGCCAAAGTCATGCGCACCATCTTGTGCCCTCAGGGGGCGGGAAGGACAACGAATACTTCTCTTCAAGCGCTCCTCGCGGGCGTACGCCCGTCGGCCGGGGCGCGGGGCCAACAGGCCGGCCTTTCGCGGGGCGTCAGGCCCCCGGGGGACCGATCCTCCGACTTCGATAAATTCGTACAACCATCCGCACGCTCAAGAGTCATGTAAGGCGAGTGTGCGCCGTAGGCGTGTTCGTTTCATTTCCAGGGGGATCCTCATGAATCACCACATATCGCTGCGCGCCCGGGTGCTTCCGGCCGTGGCTGCGGCCGGGATACTCGTGCCCGTCGTCGCGGGCGCGGCGCCCGCTTCCGCAGCCACCGCGCCGCAGGTCAGCTGTACGTCGGGCAAGGCCGGGCTCGCTGCCAAGCTCCAGAAGGACATCACCGCCGCCCTCGCCACGCGCAGCGGTACCGTCGCCGTCGGCCTGCACGACCGCACCACGAACACCACCTGCACCCTGCGCGCCACGGTCTCGTACGACTCGGCCAGCGTCGTGAAGGTGACCGTCCTCGCCACACTCCTGTGGGACGCCAAGAAGACCAACCGGCTTCTGACCTCGCGCGAGACCACGCTCGCGACCGCCATGATCACCAAGTCCGACAACGCGGCCACCACCTCTCTGTGGAACCAGCTCGGCGTCACCAAGGTGAAGGGCTTCCTGGCCGCCGCGGGCATGACGCGGACGGTGCCGGGGTCCGGCGGCTACTGGGGGCTCACCCGGATCAACGTCACCGACGAGCAGCGGCTGCTCTCGCTGATCAGCGCGAAGAACACCGTCCTGAGTGACAACTCCCGCGCCTACATCCTCAAGCTCATGGGGAACGTCGTCACCTCGCAGAAGTGGGGGACGCCCGCCGGCGCGCCCTCCTCCGTGTCCGTGCACGTCAAGAACGGCTGGCTGCAGCGCGCCACGCGCGGCTGGCGCGTACACAGCATCGGCGCGTTCAAGGGCGGCGGCCACGACTACACGATCACCGTGCTCACCGACGGCAACAGCTCGATGAGCTACGGCGTGAACACGATCCAGGCCGTGTCCAAGGTGATCCACCGGGATCTGACCCCGACCGCGTCCGCCGCACACCGCTTCAAGCCGACCGCCACGCCCAAGGAGGCGTACGTCGCTGTGCCCCAGCGCTGAGACCCCGATCGGGCGGTGATCCGGCTTCCCCCGTCAGCACCGGCCGACGACCGCGGTGGGGTCGTCTCCCGCCGGGGCGCACAGGGGTTCGCGTACGAAGCCGCCGGTCCTTCGCTCCGGCGGACCACCCGGGCCCGCCGGAGCGTACGCCCGTCAGGCGACGTGGTTGTACGAGGCCCCGCCACCGTGCATGTCGGTCTTCGCCCGGGCCTTGAACGGCGCCCGCCAGTTCCCGGTGCCGGAGTACAGGTGGACCGTCTTCTCCGACGAGCTGTAGGCGAGGAGGTCCGCCTTGCCGTCGTGGTCGACGTCCCCGGCGCCGACGAGCTCGGAGTAGACGCCCCAGCCGCCGCCGATCCTCTTCCGGGCCTCGTAGCTGCCGTCGCCCCTGCCGAGGTAGAGCCACAGGGTGCCGGAGGAGTCGCGGGCGACGAGGTCTCCCGCGGGGCCTCCGGCGACGTCGCCGACGGCGGTGAGCTGGTTGTAGACGCCCCAGCCGGTGCCGACCTTCTTGCGCGCGGCGAAGGGGGCGGTGGCGGATCCGGTGGCCCTGTAGAGGTACAGGCCGCCGGTCTTGTCGACCGCGACGAGATCGGGGCGACCGTCGCCGGTGAGGTCGGCACCGCCTGTGAACTTGTCGTACGTCTGCCAGCCGCCGCCGATCCTGGAGCGCCCGGCGGCGAAGTACGTGGTGGTGGCGCCCTGGTAGAGCCAGAGGACGCCGGCCCTGTCCCGGGCGACGAGGTCTGCGTGAGCGGAGCCCGCGACGTCCCCGACGGACTCGACCCTGTCGTAGATCTGCCAGCCGCCGCCGATCCTCGCCCTCGGTGCGCCGTCCCTGCCGCCGTCCGCCCAGAGCCCGCCGGAGGCGTCCCGGGCCAGCAGGTCCGCGGTCCCGTCGGCGTTGAAGTCGTGCAGGACGGCGTTGGGGTTCTTCGTCCGTGCGACGAGCGAGACGACCGGCTTGCCGTTCGCCCCGAGCGAGACCCGGTGGAGGGCACGTGGCTCGGTGCTCACGCTGCCGTGGACCAGCAGACTGCCGTCAGAGGCGTCACTGCTGCCGACCAGGTCGTCGAGGAGTCTGATCTTCTCGCCGGTGATCAGGTTGTGGGCCGTCAGGCCCCGGAGAGCCGCGGGCTGCGACCGCCAGCGCTCACCATGGACGAGCCAGTCGCCGATCAGCGAGATGTCGATCTGCCCGGGCGTCTGCGTCTCGCCCAGGACGACCTCTCCGGTGCCTCGCGTCTCCCGGTTGCGGACCATCGCACGCACGGTCCCGTTCTCGGCCACGAGCCAGGCCACGTAGGTGGCTGAGGCGGCGGCGTCGAGGGTGTACGAGTTCCACGGGACGATGTGCGGCTCCGGCGTGAGCCTGGCGGTCGCGAGGTCGACCAGCCCCAGCGTGCGACCGAAGGGCCCCCGGTACCGGACGAGGGCCTCCGTGGACGTCCCCGGCTGCACCTGGTCGAAGACGCTCCCTCCCTCCGGAACGTCGGTGACGAGACGGCTCTCCCCCTCCTTGGTGTGCAGCCGCAGTCGCTGTTCGCCGTTGGCGTGCGTCCCCGTGAAGACGGCCTTTCCGGCGCCGCCGAGGTAGCGGAAGTCCTCGACGGCGTCTCCGGACGTCTTCCGTACGGTGAACGAGGTTCCGGTCGCCATGTCCGTGACCGGGAAGGAGGCGCTGTCGGAGAGCACGGCGATCCTGTCGCCGGTCACCGAGACCCGTTTACCTATCACGTCGATGCGCAGGTCGCGGGAGGCTCCGCCCGCGTAGGGAGTCCAGCGGAACGTGTCGGTGCCGTCGCTGTGGTCCGGGACGCTGGTGATGAACCCCTCCGCGCCGGCGGAGACGAGCGAGGCTCCGGGTGCCAGCGCGAGGACACTGTCGGTCGTCGCGGCCCCGGCGGCCGCCGCTGCGAGTGCGGGCGGGCCGCCGGTGGCGAGCGTACCGGCGGTGACCGCGAGGACGGCGGCCACGGCGGCCGCCAGGCGACGGCGGGGCGAACGGTGGTACAAGACTGATCTCCTCAAAGAACCGGGCACGGCGCGTGCTCGCCCGGTCAGACACGCGAAGGCGCCCAGCGGTTGTACGAGCGACCCGACGGAGCGGGGACGCATCGCGCCGAGGTCGGATCAGGGCACTGCCCCCGGCGACGCGGGGCGTGTCCGTGGTCGGAGCCGGAGACCGGGTCGAGGGCTAGGCCGAGGTCGAGGTCGAGGTCGGGTCAGGGGCGGGACCGAGTCGGGGGCGGGGTCACCGCGTCCTGTGTTGAGCTGCTCATGCCTCTGCGCTTCAACCGGCCCCTCCGACCGGTAGCCTCGCCGGAGGCCGCCCGGCGCGACTGTCGTCGCGCGGGCTACTCCCCTCTATCACCACCGGGGGTCCCTGTCGGTTCGGCGGCAACCGTGGGGTGGGCTGCGAGGCGGTGGGCTTCTGCCATGACCTCGACATCGACCTGGCTCACAGCTCTGTCGCCGTACTCGAGGATGTCGTACTCGTCGTCGAGTTCGGCGAGCCGTTCGGTCAGGGGCAGTTCGTGTCCGAAGCGCTGGTGGATCCAGAAGGTGAATTCCCGGGGTGTGAGCCGGCCGGCGAGCATGCGGCGTGCGAGGGCTCGGGCGGCGGCTTCCTGGCCGGTCCCGCTGGCGAGCGGATGGAAAACGAGGCCGAGTTCGTCGAGTGCGGTGGGAAGCAAGTCGTGGACGTCGTAGTCCGCCTCGGCGCGTGTGCGGGCGGCGAGGACGCGGAGGCCGGGGGAGTCGAGTCCGGCGACGAGCGCGTCACAGGCCGCGTCGACGACCTCGCTGGCACGGATCTCGCCCGCGCTCCAGAGGGCCGCACAGTCCTGTAGAGCGATTGCCGCTGCTTCGGTGGACGTCACTCGCCCATGATTCCTCTCACCGTGCGTGCCGGTCGAACGGGTTTACTCGAAGGCGCTGTTCAGCGACCTGATCCGACAGGGCTGGGCCGGCTTCACCCCGTCACTCATCCGAGAGAGTACGGCCGCCGAATCCCTCCGTCGGCCACCACCTCATGGCCCTCCCCCGGGGCGGCCCACCAGCGCTGCGCCGTCACCTCCGCTGCGCCGACGTTCCCTCTGCGAAGTCGCGCCCAGGCGGCGCCCCGGAGCCCGCGACCAGAGTGCCGAGGGCCGTGCGCCGGTGGGTGACAGAGCGGCCCGTGCGGGTCGTCGTCGCCATGCCCGCCGATCTGAGCGCCGCCGCGTGGGACGAGGCCGTCGCGTTGCTGACGCGGAGGGCGCGGGCCAGGGATGTCGTGGTGTGCGGCTCGGCGAGGAGGCGCAGGGCGTCCAGCCGGGTGCGGCCCAGGACGGCGGCCAGGGCCTCTGCGGGAGCGAGGGGTCGCCCCTCGGTGGGTGGAAGCCCGGAGCCGGCCGGGTAGGTCAGGACCACGGGACGGCCCGGGGTGTCCTGGAGGAGAGGGCCCGCCGGGTGGTGGAAGGTGGGCAGCAGAAGCAGCCCGCGCCCGTCGAGGAAGACATCGCGGGACGGCGCCGCCCCGGGCCATTCCCACACCCCCTCGTGGAGCCGGCTGCCAGGCGCCAGGCCGGGCAGCGTGGCGGCCACTCCGTGCTCGGCGGCAGCCAGGGCGTAGCGGGTGAACTCTTCGCGGTGCAGATCCTGTACGACGGACCAGACGGGGGCGAGCACCGTCTCGTACGCCGTCTGCTGGGCGCGGTGCAGGGTGCGCCAGGCCGTCTCGTCGCCCGCGTGGAGGCCGCGGATCCAGTCGGGCGCGGGCACCGCCTCGTAGACCTGCTCCAGTGCGGATCGGACGAGCCCGGGGCTGGTGGTGCGGATCAGCGTGAATCCGTCGGCCATGGTGTCGCCGAGGACGTCGAGGAAGGAGGGCGGGCGGCCCGCCGGAACCAGGTCGGCGAGCGGTTCACTGGCGGTCGGGAGGGATCGCAGCACGCGGCCGCGCCAGGGTGCGAACAGCGGCCCGCCGCGCCGGGTCACGACAGTCGTCAGCGCCGCGTGCAGCTCCTGGAGTGGCGCCGGGCGGGGTGCGAAGCGGATCCGGGCGAAGTCCGTCGCGGTGAAGTGGATGCGCAGCACTCTCACACCTCCTCGTCCTGGGCCAGCCTTTCGGTCAGGACCTGAAGCTTCGCATAGTGGCAGCACCCGCTCCGAGGATGCTCGCATGACTTCTCGACGCACTCTTCTCAAGGGCAGCCTGTTCGGGAGCGCTGCCGCCCTGCTGCCCACGGCCGCGTCCGCCTCCGGCGGTCCGGTCCTCCGGCTGCCCCCGCCTGCCGGCCCGTACCCCGTGGGCATCCGGACGGTCCATCTGGCGGACCCCGGCCGTACCGACCCTTGGGTGGGCGGCGTGAGGGAGCTGATGCTGACCGTCCTGTATCCGGCCCGATCCGTACGCGGCTTCTCCCGTGCTCCGCAGCTCACCCCTGCCGAGGCAGGGGTGTTCGCCGAGTACGCGCCGCTCATGCGCCCGGGGCTGCCCGAGCCGGGGGTGGTGGATTGGGGAGCGGTCCTCACCCACGGATACGTGGGTGCGCCCCCGCTGCCCGGGCGGCGGCCGGTGCTGGTGTACTCGCCCGGTGGCGGTGACTCCCGCACGCTGGGCACCAGCCTCGCGGAGGAGCTCGCGAGCCACGGCCGGGTCGTCGTTCTCGTCGACCACCCCGGGGATGCCTCTCAGGTGGAGTTGCCGAGCGGGATGCGTACGACCGTCCTGACCGGACCGCCGGATCCGGTGACCTTCCGCACCATGGTGGACACGCGGATCGCGGACCTTCGTTCGGTCCTGGACCGGCTCGGTGAGCTGCCGCTTGCACGGGTCATGGACTCTTGCCGGATCGGGTTGTACGGGCACTCCGCAGGCGGAACGGCGGCCGTGTACGCGGCCCTTGGCGACCGCCGGGTCGGCGCGGTGGTGAACCTGGAGGGCTCTCTCGACCTGTACCCGACGCCGAACCGCTTCGACCGGCCGCTGCTGCTGTTCCGCACCGATGGGTTCGAGGGCGCCGCCCGGGTCGAGGCCTCCTGGGCGGGCCTTCCCGGTCAGCGCGCGCTGCTCGCCGACGCGAGCCACTGGGCGTTCACCGACTACGGCTCGCTCGTCGCGCGGCTCCATACCGCCGGTCTCGTCACGCCGGCGGCGCGAGCCGCCCTGATCGGCACCGGCGATCCGATGGTGACTGCCGCTCAGGTACGGCGCCGGGTGGGGACCTTCTTCGCCGGCCATCGGTTGTAGCGGGGCGCGTGCGCGTCGAGGAGGGTACGGGGGCCATGGTCGGGGTGAGGTTTACGTGTTTCCACGGATGTGGGGCGGCCCGGTGGCCTGACAGGCTTCGGGCCGTTCGCTGAACCCACTCGACCGGAGGAACCGTGAAGCTCCGCCAGATGATGGTCGCCGCCACCCTCGGCGCGACCGTCCTGACCGTCTTACCTGCGGTGACCGCTCCGTACACCGCCTACGCCTGCGAGGACAACCAGTCGAACTGCGACGACCGTGACGACGAGGAGTACCCCTGGCCGGAGGACGACCCGTGGGGCGACCCCGGCGGCTTCCCTGGAGGCGGGGGCGGCTCCGACGGCGGCGGTTCGTCCGGCGACATCGACATGGGCGGCGGGTCCGTCGGCATGCCGGCGCATCCCACCCTTCCTCAGGTCGTCGTCGACGGTAAGGCGACCCGCCCTCCGGAGCCGATGAACCCCACCACTCCCCCGGTGTCCTGGGGCTACGACAGCGGTGCCCCGTCCAACGGCGCCGTGACGGTCCAGGCGGGCGCCAAGAAGGAGGTGGCGCAGAACTGCTACCGCAACGAGAACAGCATGCCCGTACGCATCAACACCAACGCCAAGTACCAGATCTCCTACCAGGTCAGCGCCAACATCTCCGCCAACGCCGCCGAGGTGCTCTCCGCTTCACTGGGCGCTCAGCTGAACACCGTGATCGAGCAGTCGTGGGGCGTGGACGTCACCCTCCAGCCCGGACAGTCCTGGACCCTGTACGTCGAGTACCAGACGTTCACCTACGCCGTCACCTCCACCAACTGGATGGGCTACAGAACCACGGAGTACGTGGAGGTGGTCAGGCCGACGGGCAAGATCACCAGCCGGTGGTGCTGATGACTCCACGCCCTCCGGGCACGGTGGTACGACAGGTCGCCCCTGTCGTACCACCGCTGGACGCGCAAGTGGTTCCGCCACCGGAGCGAGCCGCGGCGACCGCCGCGCTGGCCGAACTCTCCGACGCCGCGCGGCGGCACCTGGACAACCCCGACCTCTTCCACCGCCCCCGGTTCCGCACGGCCGTGCACAGCCGCCACCTGGCCCGGACCCCCCACCATCGCGTCACGGCGCAGATCGCCGCGGCGGCCGAGCAGCGGGCGGCTGTCGAGTTGCTGGCCGCCGCCTCCACCCGCGCGGAGGTCGCGGAACGACCCGGCCGCAGACCCTGCTTCACCCCGGACGCGCTCAGCGAACTCCACACGCTGCTCGTCGCCGGAGACCCCAGCATTCCCGGTCCCGGGGGTCTGCGCCGGTCGACGGCATCGGTCACCTGGGCCGACGGCCGGGTCTTCACCATCGCGGTGACGCCGGGCCGGGATCTGCACGGCCATGTCGAACGCTGGTACCGCTGGGCCGTACGCACCACCTCGCCGGCGCTCGACGCGGCCGCGCTCTCCATGGCCCGGCTCCTGACGATCCATCCGTTCGCCGACGGCAACGGGCGCACCGCCCGGCTGCTCGCCCAGTGCGACCTGCTGGCGGCCGGGCTGGTTCCGGGGCTGTTGCTGGACCTGGAGGGCTGGACGCACGCCCACCGCCTGGAGCACGACGAGGCGCTCGTCGCCGCGGCCGAGGGCCGGTGGGCGGTCTGGGGTTCCCTCTTCGCGCGTGCCGTCACCGAGACGGCCCGACATCGCACGGCCGGCATCGTGCGCTACGACGCCCTGCTCGCCCGGGCCGCCGCACAGGTCGCCGACGACCCAGCCGCGATGGCGGTCCTCGAAGGTCTGCGGTCCTCGCCCGCCGTCTCCGCCGTCCCTCCTGTCTCCGCCGCCTCAGTCGATCCCGCCCGCCCGAGGCCTCACCCGCAGGGCGCCGCCCTCGCTCGCCTGACGGGCGCGGGCATTCTCGTCCCGCACCCCCGGCTGCCCGGAGCACTGGTGCATCCGCCGTCCTTGGCGGTCCTCGACGAGCCCTGGGCACGCCCTGAGGGCGCGTCCGGTCCTCCGGGGGAGGACTAGCGCCCCTCGGCCGGTGGAACGGTTCCTGGCCCTGGCGGGCATGGGCGCTCCGAGAACCGCACCGGGAGCACGCCCGGGACCTTCGCGCATCAGCTACGACGGCCGGCTGCCGGTCAACCACGGCTCCGGACCGACGATCCGACGACCCGAGGGAAAAGCTCTAGCACCCAACAGCCTTTTGGTCCAGACCTCTTGACGATTGGTCTAGTCCTTCCTAGGGTCGCGGGGACACTGCGGTGGGTGCCGAGGAAGGACACCACGCACTCAGGGACACGCAGGGTTGACAGGCCAGGGACCACCCCTGCCCGCCGAACCTCACCCGAGGAGCATCCTTGAGCACTGAGACGCGACAGCGCCGCATCAGATCGGCTCTGAGCATCACCCCGAACAAGCGGTCCAAGGCCCTCGCGGGCGCCACCGCGCTCCTCCTCCCGCTGGCCGCCATGGTCGGCCTCGCCGCCCCCGCGGAAGCCGCCGCCTCGGCCACCGCCACCTACGCCAAGGCCTCCGATTGGGGCTCCGGCTTCGAGGGCAGGTGGACGGTGAAGAACACCGGCACCACCACGCTCACGTCCTGGACCGTCGAGTGGGACTTCCCCGCGAGCACCAAGGTCACCTCCGCCTGGGACGCCACCGTCACCAACTCCGTGAACCACTGGACCGCAAAGAACCTGGGCTGGAACGGCACCCTCGCCCCCGGCGCGTCCGTCTCCTTCGGCTTCAACGGCACCGGCACCGGTGCGCCCACCGGCTGCAAGCTCAACGGCGCCTCCTGCGACGGCGGCACCACCCCTGGTGACAACGCCCCCTCCTCCCCGGGCAAGCCCACCGCGAGCGACATCACCGACACCTCGGTGAAGCTGTCCTGGGCAGCCGCCACGGACGACAAGGGCGTCAAGAACTACGACGTCAAGCGCGACGGCGCCACCGTCGCCACGGTCACCGGCACCACGTACACCAACACCGGCCTGACCGCCGGCACCGACTACAGCTACACCGTGGTCGCCCGCGACACCGCCGACCAGACCGGCCCGGCCTCCGCCACGACGGCGGTCCGCACCACCGGAGGCGGTGGCGGCGAGAACCCCGGCGGCAGCGGCAAGATCAACCTGGGCTACTTCACCAACTGGGGCAGCTACACGGTGAAGAACCTGGTGACCTCGGGCTCCGCCTCGAAGATCACGCACATCAACTACGCCTTCGGCAACGTGCAGAACGGCAAGTGCACCATCGGCGACCCCTACGAGGACTACCAGAAGTCCTACACGGCCGCCCAGTCCGTCGACGGCGTCGCCGACGTGTGGGACCAGCCGCTGAGCGGTCACTTCAACCAGCTGCGCAAGCTGAAGGCGCAGTACCCGCACATCAAGGTGCTGTGGTCCTTCGGCGGCTGGACCTGGTCCGGCGGCTTCGGCCAGGCCGTGCAGAACCCGACCGCCTTCGCCCAGTCCTGCTACGACCTGGTCGAGGACCCGCGCTGGGCCGACGTCTTCGACGGCATCGACCTGGACTGGGAGTACCCGAACGCCTGCGGTCTGACCTGTGACACCAGCGGCCCGGCCTCGATCAAGAACATGATGCAGGCCATGCGTGCCAAGTTCGGCCCGAACAACCTGCTCACCGCGGCCATCACCGCCGACGGCTCCAACGGCGGCAAGCTCGACGCGGCCGACTACGGCGGCGCGGCGCAGTACGTCAACTGGTACGACGTGATGACCTACGACTACTTCGGCACCTGGGCCGCGCAGGGCCCGACGGCCCCGCACTCCCCGCTGACCTCGTACCCCGGCATCCCCGCGCAGGGCTTCAACTCGGCGGACGCGATCGCCAAGCTGAAGGCCAAGGGCGTTCCGGCCTCCAAGCTGCTGCTCGGCATCGGCTTCTACGGCCGCGGCTGGACCGGTGTCACCCAGTCCGCCCCCGGCGGCACCGCCACCGGCCCCGCGGCCGGCGTCGAGCCGGGCAACCAGTACTACAAGGTCCTGAAGACCACCTGCCCGGCCACCGGAACGATCGCGGGCACGGCGTACGCCCACTGCGGCACCAACTGGTGGAGCTACGACACCCCCGCGACCGTCGGCACCAAGATGGCGTGGGCCAAGAACCAGGGCCTGGGCGGCGCGTTCTTCTGGGAGTTCAACGGCGACACCGTCGACGGCGAACTCGTGAACGCGATCAGCAACGGCCTGAAGTAACCCCTGGTACGGCCACCGAGCCCGCCCGCCCCGACCATGGGGCGGGCGGGCTCCTTCGTGGCTGCCGAGCGGCCACCGCGTCCGCGTGCCGACGCCACGGGCGCCGGCCCCCGCGCGGCATCGTGGCCGTGCCGGGTCAGAGGATCGTGTTGTAGATGCCCCAGCCGTAGCCGATCTGCTTGCGGGTCGAGACCGGTACGAGGCGGGAGTCGCGGTAGACGCTGTCGTACGCCCAGAGCTTGCCGGACGCGTCACGGGCGATGAGGTTGGCACCCGAGCCCGTCAGTGTCCCGGTCCAGGCCAGGGAGTTGTAGGCGTTCCAGCCTCCGCCCACGCGCGTACGCGGGTAGAAGCCCGGGAAGCGCGAGGCGTACGCCCACAGGACGCCGTCCTTGTCCCGCGCCACCGGGTCGTAGCCCTGCGCCTGTCCCGCGATGGCGGTGTAGATGTTCCAGCCGTCACCCATGTCCCTCCGGCCTTCGAGCGCGTACGCCGGGTCGTCGGCGCCGGTGAACGCGTACCGCCAGACCTTCCCCGACCTGTCCCGCGCCAGCAGCCCGGTCGCGTGGCCGGTGAGGGCGGTGTACTGGTTCCAGCCGCCGCCCACCCGCGCGCGCGGCTTGAAGGGGGCGGCCGTGTTGCCCGAGCCCTCGTAGTACCAGAGGACGCCGTCCTTGTCGCGGGCCATGAGGTCGCCTTGGCCCGCCGCGTTCCGGTTCGTGACGGGCACGATCGCCGTGTAGGCGTTCCAGCCACCGCCGATGCGGGCGCGGGCCTTCAGGGGCTTGTCGGCGCGGCCCGAACTCTCGTACTGCCAGAGCACGCCGGACGTGTCGCGGGCGAGCACCGTCGTCCGCAGGTACGCCTCCGGGGTGCCCTTGACGAACCGGAAGGAGACGGGGCCGCGGTCGGTGACCCTCCCGGCCTCGTCGGTCACTTCGAGGGTGGCCGTGACCGTACCGAGAAAGGCCGCGGAGGTGGTGGCGTCGACGCGGATGTCGTACGCCAACGTGGTCGACTCCCCGGCCTGGGTGGAGACCTCCGGGAGCGGGGCCACGTTGTACGGGCTGTCCCACGAGCAGGGCTGGAAGGCACCTCCGTCGACGGCACAGGTGGAAGTGACGGTGTCGTACGAGGGCCGTTCGTTGCCGGCCTCGTAGGGTTGTGTCGGGAGGAGCAGACGCGCCTTCATCCTGCCGCCCGTGTAGTGCGAGAGCGCGACCTTCACCCGCGTGGTCACCGCCCCCTCCTCGCCGGAGGCCACCACCAGCGGACCGCCCTCCTGTACGACCGTCCCGGTCGCGGCGGCGGCGGTGGCGGTGACCGGCGGAGTCGGTGCCGCCGTCGCCGCCGTCGCGCCGACGGTGGTGACGACGGTCAGGGCCGTCGTCACCACCAGGGCCTTACGTGTATTTCTTCCCACAGTCCCCCCAAAAAGGATCTCGGTGTCTCGTTGGACCTCCGAGGGACCCGAAGGGTTGTACGGAGCCACTGCCACGGAGGTCCGGGCGGTTTCTGGGCAGCCCGAAGCCCGCCATCTCCTTCTCCTCGTACGACAAGAAGCCCAGGCTCCGGTAGAACGCGTGGTTGCGCCTGCCTTCCGGAGACGCCTCGTGGTCCGTGGACAGGAGGAAGAAGCGGCAGTGCGAGTAGCGGGGCATGAGGTGCTCGACCAACGCCCGGCCAATGCCCTGCCTGTGATGGGCGGGGTGGACCACGACGTCCTGGACGTAACAGATGTGCTCGTCGTCCGAGATGGTCCGGGCCAGTCCGAGGAGTGTTCCCGAAGCGTCCCGTGCGGTGATGACGAGATGCGAGTTCAGCAGGCCGCGGCAGAGCTTGTCGACGTCGCCGGTGTAGCCCTCCCAGCCGACCGACGCGTAGAGGCCGGCCACCTCCTCGGGGTCGAACTCGCTCTCTCCGGCTATGAACACACGAGACCCCTTTGCGGTGGTACTGCATCTGACGACGGACTCGGCGCCGCATCCGACGCACACATACGTGCTGCCCGACGCTTCTACGCGTCGGCCGCGGTGGAGTCGAGGGCGTCGACGTCCGCCATGAAGTCGAGCATCCGGGCGTTGACGACTTCGGGGTGGTCGATCTGCGGTCCGTGACCCGTCGCGGCGATGATCTCGGCCCGGGCCCCGGCCACGAGGCGTGGCACCCGCTCCAGCTGGCGCTTCGGGTGCACGAGCAGGCTGTGCTTGCCCATGATGACGTAGAGCGGGGTCCGGATGGAGCGCAGCGCGTCCTCGGCGAGTGGCAGGGGTGCGGGGCGGCGGATCCGGTACGCGCGGGCGCCGAGTTGGATCCATGTGAGCATCTCGGGGACGGCGAGGACCGGCTGGTCGAGCCAGGCCGCGAGGCGCGGGCGCAGCGCCTTGGGCGCGAGGGTGGCGAACAGTCCGGCGAACACCCAGGCGAAGAAGCGCAGCCCCACCCTTTCCAGGCCGCCCGGGTCGAGGGCGGTGACGGAGGCGAGGCGTCCGGGGCGGCGGTGGGCCTGGTTGAGCACCAGCCAGCCTCCGTAGGAGGAGCCGATGAGGTGGACCCGGTCGAGGCCGAGCGCGTCGAGTGCCTCGTCCATCCACTGGGCGGCTCGCTCGGGCTGCCACATGGGTGCGCGGTGGACGCTTCGTCCGGCGTCGCCGGGGGTGTCGAGAGCGTAGACGGGACGGTCGGCGCTGAGTCCGGGGGTGTTCGGGTACCACATGGCCGATGAGTATCCGGCGCCGTGGATCAGGACGATCGGGGTGCGGGATTCGGCCGCGGGGTCCTGGGGGCCGTACCGGTAGACGTGGGTGGTGCCGAAGCTGGTCTCGACGTCGGTCTCGGAGCGTATGGGTGCCCCCATCGCGTAGAGGACGTCGCCGGCGGCGAGGTAGCGGTCGCGCAGGGCGTCGTTGACGTAGCGGCCGACATCACGGCGGACACGGGTCGCGTTCTCGGGCACGGAGCACCTCCGGGAAGATCCGTTCATCGTGATACGACCGTACCATGACGTTGATACAGCGGTACCATGAAGGCGGCCGGGGAAGGCCCGCCACGAAGCACCCATCGAGGGGCGGAGACACCAGCACATGCCGAAGCGCGTGGATCACGAGGAACGGCGCACCCAGATCGCCGAGGCACTCATCCGAGTCGCGGGGCGGCGGGGGCTGCACGCCGTCGGCATGCGGGACGTGGCGGCGGAAGCGGGCGTGTCACTGCGGCTCGTGCAGTACTACTTCGAGACCAAGGAGAAGCTCCTCTACTACGGGCTCCAGCACCTGACCCGTCGCTTCACCGAGCGCGTCACCCTCCGCCTCGCCGCCGCGGGCCCGGACCCGGGTCCCCGCGCGACGACCGAGGCACTGCTGCTGGCCTCGCTCCCGATCGACGAGGAGAGCCGTACCTTCCACCTCGTCTACACCTCGTACTCGATCCTGTCCGTGACCGACGAGGCGCTGGCAGCCCAGCCGTTCATCGACAACCCCGACGCCGCGGAGAACGCGGTCGCGGGCCTCATCGCACGTGCCCAGGCGTCGGGATCGGCCGATCCCGACATCGACTGCCGCATGGAGGCGATCAGCCTGCTCGCGATGGCAGCGACCCTGGGCACCAGCGTCCTGGTGGGCCAGCGGGGGCCGGAATCCGCCATCGCCGTACTCCGCCACCACCTGGACCGGATCTTCACCACCGTCGGGACGACGGCGAGCGGCACGACCACCGGCTGACCCCCGGCCGCTTCGGCGGACGTTCCCGGCCCGTACGGGACCGCTCGCGGCGGGATGTGTCACGGAATCGCGGGAGCGGCGTTCTACTTCCTGGAACCCCTTCCCACGACGACAGGAATCCCATGGGCAGGAACAAGCCCGGCAAGCCCCGCCGCCCCCGCGTCCCCCGCCTGCACACCCTCCGAGAACCGAACCCTCCCGGTGCCGCCCACGAGGTACCGCTCCAGGTCCGGGCCGGCGGATCCGTCTGCGTACCCGACGGCGTATGGAACGACGTTCCCCTCGATGTCGCGGGCGCCGTCCTCTTCCTGCGCGCTTGCCGCTCGCAATCCGAGACCCCGGACCCGGAGGAGTACGGACGGCACATCGACGTGAACGGCCCCGACCACGCGCGTGAGCTCTTCGCGGCGGCCGAGGCCACCGGGTACGTCGACGAGAAGGGCTGTGACGCCTGTCCCGTCGGCGACCTCTGCACCCGTGCGGAGACGGAGGCCGGGTAGAGCCGATCGGCCTTGGTCACCCTGCCGCCGTGCGACCCGTCGATCGGCTTCCCGACCCACGTCAGCAGCCCGTCCCCGGCGGCAGCGCGGCTCACGGGTTCCCGGAGGAGACGGACGCGGTGCTCCGGTGCTCCGGGCGCGGGACCGAAGGAGCCCCGGTCCCTGCGGACACCGCGTTGAACTGCGCGCCGGCGAGCAGCGCCAGGTTGGTGAACCACAGCCACACGAGGAAGACGACGATCCCCGCCAGCGAACCGTAGAGACGGCTGTAGGTCCCGAACTGCGTGTAGACGGTGAAGAGCACGGAGGCACCGAGCCACAGGAACGCCGCCAGGGCGCCCCCCGGGAACCCCTTCCACTTTCCGCGCGCTTGAGCGGGCCCGGTCCGGTAGAGGATGAGGATCAGAGCGGTGACGATGAGCAGAAGCACCGGCCACCGCAGGACGTCCATGGCGCCCGTGCCGGAGTATCCGGCCGCCACGGCGATCCGGCGGGCCACGGGACCCGTGGCGACGAGGCTGGCGGCGCCCGCGACCAACAGGGCCAGCAGGACACCGGCGGTGAGGACGAGGACGTGGGCCGCCCGCAGGGGCGGCCGCGTGTCGGGCAGCCTGTGCATCGCGTGCAGGGCCCGGCGGAAGACCGCCAGGTAACTGGAGGCCGACCACAGTGCGCTCAGGACGCCGCTGACGAGCAGGACCCACAGGGAGGACGGCTCCGAGGTGAGGCCCTCCAGAGCGTCGCGGAGCACTTGGGCCGACTGCGGAGGCGCGTACGAGGTGAGGTCGAGGATCAGGCGCTCGCGGGTGTCGGCCCCGGCCATGCCCACCAGGGAGACGGGGACGAGCAGGGCGGGCACCAGCGCGAGCACCGCGTAATAAGTGAGGGCTGCCGCGTAGTCGGCGATGTTGTCGTTCCAGAGGCGTACGGCGGTGTCGCGCAGGTACGAGCGCGCTCGTCCCAGTCGCCCGCCGGCGCGGATTCCCGAGCTGCTCAGGTGCGTGCGTTGAGTGTTCGATGCCACGTTGCCCTCCTGCCCGGCGCGGCCGCTCTCATCCTCCGTACTCCGCTCCACCTGCGGCCCGGTCGTGGCCGTCGGACGAACCGCGCGGCCCTGCGGCCCTCTCTCCCCGAACCTCTCGCCGAACCTCTCCCCGTACGGCATGCCCGTCTCCCTCACCTGGCCGTACGTCCGGCCCACAGCGCGCTGGAGGCCACCCGGCCCTGCCGGACGTCACGTCACCTTCACATCTGTGCCGATCCGGCGGACGGGAAGTGGGCAGGTTGCCAGCGGTTGGCGGCCTGAGGGATGGTTGACCGAAGGCAACATTCCCTTCTATAGGTGAGGTGAGGGATTCGCACAGCGAGTCCTAGACATTTTGGCTGTATCCAGAGCGCGCACCGTCGCAGAAGCAGAGCAGAACTCTCCCTGGGGCCGTGCCCCGTACCCCGTTCTGGTAGCTGACGCCAGGGGCACAGTCATACAGCGCAACGACGCCGCCGGAGCGCTCCTGCCACGGGCGACCCCCGGCACGTCCCTCGCGGACGCGGCACCGGGGTGGCTCTCCGCGGCGCATGCCGGCCGCCGGATCCCCGCCCAGGACCCGGGAACGTCGGCCGCTCCGCCCTCCGGGGTGATCGAGGGCCGTTCTTTCGAGGCGCACCCCAGTGTCTGGGACGACGGCACGGTCGCCTGGTGGCTGATCGACGTCACCGATCGCCAGCAGGCCCGGGAAGACCTGCGCACGGAACGGGAGCGGACCGCGTTCCTCGCGAAGGCGTCCAACACCCTGCTGTTCTCCCTCAACCTGGGGCGCTGCATGGACGTGACCGCGCAGATGGCAGTCGAAAGCCTCGCCGATGTCGCACTGGTCATCGCGCCGGCCAGGGGGCACCGGCTCCCGGTGGTGACCTGTGTGCGCGGCGGTGTCCCCGTCCTGTCGCAGCAGACGGTGAACCCTGACGACGTGCCGGGGCTGGGAGAGGCTCTGCGCGGGTTCCCGCCCGTGCCCTCCCGGTGGATCGACCCGTCGGCGGCGCCCGAGTGGATGGTGCCGCAGGGCTTCGGGGCGGTCGGTTCGGTGGTGATCACCCCGCTGCCCGGGCACGGCGTCCCGGCCGGCGCCCTGGTCCTGCTGCGCAGGGCGAGGAGCGCAGCGTTCACCGAGGAGGAAGAGGTCTTCGCCCGCCTCTTCGCCGCCCGTTCGGGGGCGGCGATGTCGGCCGCCCGCCTGTACGCGGAGCAGACGGCGATCAGCGAGATCCTCATGCGGGATCTGCTGCCGCCGACCCTGCGTCAGGTGTCCGGGGTGGACTTCGCGGGCGGCTACCGGCCCTCGGGGGACCACGAGCGGATCGGCGGCGACTTCTACGACGTGCACCCCGCGTCCGTCGAAGGGGAGCCGTCCCTCGTCACGCTGGGGGATGTGTGCGGCAAGGGCCTGGAGGCCGCCGTGCTGACGGGCAAGATCCGCAACACCCTGCACGCGCTGCTGCCTCTCGCCGATGACCACTCACGGATGCTGAGGCTGCTGAACAAGGCGCTCCTGAACTCGCACCACACCCGGTTCGCGACGCTGGTCCTCGCCTCGGCGGTCCGCCGGGGTGACGAGGTGGATCTCAAGTTGACCAGTGGTGGGCATCCGGCCCCGCTGATCATCCGCGCCGACGGCACCGTGGAGGAGACCGACACCCACGGCACGCTGGTCGGAGCCATGCCCAGCGTGTCCGCCCACACCGCCGCTGTCACCCTGGCGCCCGGCGAGTCCTGCGTCCTGTACACCGACGGCATCACCGAGGCCAAGGGCGGCCCGATGGGCGATGTCCTGTTCGGTGAGGAGCGCCTCGCGCGCGCGTTGGCCGGGTGCGCGGGCATGCCCGCCGAGGGCATCGTGGAGCACGTCCTCATGCTGGCCGCGGAGTGGCTGGGCGGCCGTCGGCACGACGACATGGCCGTCGTCGTGATCGCCGCGCCGCGGGCCCACGCTCCGCGTGCGGTGAAGGACGCGGCCCGGGGCAGGTGCACCGGATGAGCATCGGTACGCCGCCCCTCCTTCCGAGCAGGCAGCACTGTGAGCAGCTGGCGGAGTCCCTGTGGAACGCCGTCTCCGTCGGCGACGAGTACGCCGCCACCGGTACGGTGGTGCGTGCTCTGGACGAGGGCACCGATCCGGAGTCCGTACTCCTGGACGTGATCGCCGTCGTGCAGGGCAGGGTCGGCGAGGAGTGGGCGGCCAACCGGATCAGCGTCGCCCAGGAGCATGCCGCCACCGCCATCAACGAACGGGCCGTCGCGGCCCTGGCCGTCCACACCGCCGCCCGCACCACCCCGACGCGGGGCAGGATCGCGGTGGCCTGCGTCGACGGCGAATGGCACGCCCTGCCCGCCCGTCTGCTGGCCGAGACGCTGAAGCTGCGGGGCTGGCAGGTCGACTTCCTGGGCGCTCAGGTTCCCTCACCGCATCTCATCGCGCACCTCCACCGCACGCGGGCCGACGTGGTGGCCCTCTCCGGTTCGATCGCGACGAGACTGCCCGCGGCGCACGCGGCGATCACCGCGTGCCAGGCCGTCGGGGTGCCCGTTCTGGTCGGCGGCGCCGCGTTCGGGCCCGAGGGGCGGTACGCCACCCTGCTCCGCGCGGACGCGTGGGCTCCGGACGCCCGTACCGCGGCGGACCGCCTGGCGCAGCGCCCGCTGCCGCGCCCCCGGGTCGAGCACCAGCAGTTGGACGACCTGCCGCACCTGGCCGACCAGGAGTACAGCCTGGTCACCCGTAACCGAGCGTCGCTGGTGCGGGCTGTCTTCACGGCGCTGGACGACGCGTTTCCCGCCATGCGCGGGTACACCGACCACCAGCGCGAGCGCACGGCCGAAGACCTCGCGCACATCGTGGAGTTCCTCGCCACCGCGCTCTACCTCGACGACGAGACGCTCTTCACCTGGTTCATCACGTGGACCGCGCGGATCCTCGTCGCCAGGGACGTGCCCGCGCGGAGCCTGCTGCCGGCCCTCGGCCTTCTCGCCCGCGAGCTGAAGGACTTTCCGCGAGCCACGCGCATCCTCGAGCGCGGGACGGAAGCACTCACCACCGGTCCCTTCGCCACCGGTGACATCACGACCGATCACTTCACCGCCGCCGGGAACACTGGATGACCACGCCGCACCCCGACCACCTGCGGCTGATCACAGTCGCCACCGAGAACGACGTACGCATAGAGCTCGTCGGAGACCTCGACTTCGACAACGCCGACCTTCTCCTGAGCGAGGTCACCGACCTGCTCGACAGCCGGCCGCGCCTGCGCGAGCTGCACCTGGGCTTCGGCGGGGTCGGCCTGGTCGACTCCATGGGACTCAGCATCCTGTTGATGATCGGCCGCCGCACCGCCGAAGCCCAGGTGCGCCTGCATCTGGACGACCGGCCCGCGGCGTTGGACCGACTCCTGGTGCGCACCGGTACCAGCGTGTACTTCGGTACGTCGCCCGCCGCCGACACCGGGGGAACCTCAGGTTCTCCGGAGGACGCGGCAACGGTCCGCCCCACCGGGCCGGACCACGCCGCTTAGGCCCGGTCCGGCCCGGTCCGGGCGGCCTCGGAGGACGCATACCTCCACATGCCCGTCGGGATGGGTCCGGATCAGCGGCGGATGCCCGCGTACGCCGACGGGGAGACACCGCCCTCCGCGCCCTCCGCGCCGCCGACCGTCCAGACCCGGCCCGCCGCGTCGGTCGCCGCCCCGTAGAGGAATCCGGCGCCGCGCGGGCTCTCGGTGCGGGTGAGCAGACCCTTGAGGTCGAGGGTCAGGACGTAGTTTCCGGCAGGGTTGACGTCGGGGTTCATGGTCTCCCCCACGATCACCGGGCGGCCGGAACCGTCGAAGGCGATGTCGAACAGCTGTCCCGTCTCGGCCGGGGTGCGGACCGTGCGCCAGGCGCGCCCGTCGAAGCGTACGACCACGGGGCGCCGCCACAGGCTCTCGTCCCTGATGTGGCCGACGGCCCACACGTCGTTCGCCGCCCGCACCTCGATGCCGTCGAACATCGCCCCGTCGAGACCGGCCGGCAGGGTCTGCCTGGTCCACGACGTGCCGTCGAACCGGGAGACGCCGTCGCCGATGGCGTGGACGACGCCGCGGGGGCCGACCTCCAGCTGGGAGACCCAGTTGAGCCCGGTGTTCGCCGGCAGCCGGGTCCAGCCGCCGCTGCCGTCCGCGTTCCCCCGGAACAGGGCGGGCACGTACTCCCCGGTCGCGTCGGTGTAGCCGCCGTGCGCCCAGACCGAGCCCTTGGCGTCCACGTCGACGGCCGACAGTGACGTATCGCTCGCGCCCTCGGGGAACGGCGGGGCGACCTCGCTCCAGGCGGTGCCGTTCCAGTGCTGCAGCAGCGCGCGTCCCCGGTCCCAGTCCGTCTCGCCCACCGCTTCGTAGCGGGTGCCGACGGCCCACACCTCGTCGGGCGCGCCGACGGCGAGGTCCTCGAGGCGACCGTGGTCGGCGGGCTGCGGGGGCGCCTGCCAGCCCTGGGCGGTCCAGCGCAACGCCACCGGGGCCCAGGGGCGGGTGGTCTCGTCGGTGCGCTTCCCCACCGCCCAGGTGGCACCTCCTGCCGTCTCGACGTCGAACAGCACGCTGCCGCTGCTGCCCGGCGGGCTGACGTTCCGCCAGTTCTGCGCGTGGGCGGCGGCGGGTGACGCGGCAACGGCGACGAACGCCGCCAGTCCGACGGCGACGGCGGTGGCCGCACGGGGCACGGAAAGGGTCATGAAGGGCTCCCCCGAATCGAGTTGGGTCATGTGCTCGCTCTCGATACCTTTGACGCGCCGAGCCCTTGGATATGTTTCACCCTCGCCCGAAAGAGCGTGCCCGCGTGGCGCCGGTGGCCGAGGGCGCGGGTGACCCGGCCAGAGAGGGGACCCGATGTCCGACCATGTGATCGAGGACCTGATCGCGGACTCGGTCCGTGTCCTGGACCGACACAGTGGGTCCGACGATCCGCGCGTCAGGGACCGGATCGGGGCCCTCTACGGCTTCGAGAGCGGCTTCGACTGCTCGTTCACCAGGTTCCGCGTGATGGACATCCTGCTGCGCCGGGGGTACGCGTACCGGTTCCCGGTGAACCGCCACCCCGACCATGCCGAGCGGCCCGCCCACTTCGACGCGCTGACCGAGTTCACCGGCCTGCGCGCCTTCGACGAGGACGCTCCCGACTTCGACGGCTACGAGTCCTGGCTGGAGGACGGTTACGTCCAACCGCCGTTCCTGTACTGCGAAGCCGGCACCACACTGTGGCGGCGGATGGTCGCGCGCGGTGAGCTCCACGGATCCGACGCCGCACCGCTCCGTCGTACGCCGCTGATCGACGTGGTCCGCGAGGTCGCGGTCGCCGCCGAGAAGGAACGGGACCACGAACTCATCGGCCTCTGGTACGCGTTCGGCTGTGAGGCCCTCCTCGGGGGCCCCGCCGGCTGCCCCTACGACATCGAGGAACTCGCCGAGATGGACGCGGTGCGAGACCTGCGAGCCGTCGTCCGCCGCACCGACGCGCTGACCGTCGCGCTGCGGTCTCCCTACGCGTGCCCCGTCGAGTTCGCCGAGGAGCCGGACCTCGAAGCGTGGTGGTGGCGGCTGTAGGCCCCGGCGACGGCAGGTCGCCCGGAGGATCACGCGGTTGAGCCCGGGGATTTCCCCAACGAGGGTTCGCGATCTCTCTAAGCTTGTCGGTGACCGCATGAAGGCGGTCACCGCCTCTTCGTGCGGCGGGGGGAAGCGCCGACCGGGGGCGCGGCGCGTGCGCTCGCGCGCGGGGGCCGACGGGGGCGCGGCGCGTGCGCGCACGCGCGGGAAGGGAGCCGTCATGGCAGAGCAGACGCACCTGATCGAGCAGCCGAGGCCGCCGCTGGACGCCCGGAAGCTGGCGAGCCTGTGGAAGGTGACCTCGGTCGGGTACTTCGATCTGAACCCGGCGTCACCGAGAGACGCCGCGGGAGCCCTGGGCCTGTCGGAGGGCGTGGTCTTCGGGTACACGAGCGAGATCGGCTACGAGGGTTGTGGCCTGCGGTGGAACGAGGCCGCCGGACTGCTCGAACTCGACCGCCCCGTGCCCGAGTGGTTCAAGTGTGCCTCGCAGGTGTTACGCAAGGACGTCCACGTCATCGAGCCGATGGTCTACCGGTCGGACGAGGAGTGGCCGGGACACTGGTCGGCTTGGATGACGGACCGCCCGATCACCTGGGTGGGCGCCAGGCCCACGGTGAACAGCGGCTACACGCTGTGCCTGGACATCACGGCGGAGACCCACCTCGTTCTGCGGCGGGCGGAGTTCGAGCACTGTGCGGACTTCACCGAGGCTCTCCAGAGGGTCTACGGAGCGCTCCAGGCGTTCCTCTCGGTGCCACAGGAGCGGCGCGTCGGCAAGGACGAGGCGATCACGGGACTGATCCGGCTGATGACCGCCCACGGCTGCCGGCGCCTGTTGCCCGCCAACCCCTGGCTCCTGGAGTCGTGGCACCAGCACCTGTTCGACGTGGTGCAGGCGCTGACCTCGCAGAGCAAGCGCGGGCGCGACGGCGACGGGCTCGGCGCGGCCGGCCGCCACGCGCCCCACCGGCCGACCGGCTACGTGGCGAAGGTCGGCCACATCATGGCGGCGGACGGCGGACGGCGTCTTCCCGCGATCATGCTGACCCCACAGCTGAAGCCGGCCAACAACGAGCCGGTGCTCGCGCTCTCCGCGGTGGACGGTGTCGACTACTACGGCAAGGCCGCCACGCATCCGAGGAACGAGGCGAAGTAGCCGACACCGTCCGTCGGCTGCCATACCGCCACGACCTGGACGAGACACACGCGCAAGTGAGCGATTACGTGATGCGCGGCGGGCCGACGCGCCGCCGACTCTGCGGAACCGACGCGTCCGCACCCTGACGTCTGCGGACCGACGCGTCCGCACGCCGATGCGGAGTTCTCGGCGTCGCCACCTCGCTCAGCGACCTGCGGAGCCCGTCCGGCCGATGGCGCGGGATGGGGCGATCCACCCGCCGTGACACCGGAGGCGGGTGGATCGCGAGGGGTTGCCGACGGGGCTCAGTTGCGGGCGTTCAGCTCCGCGACGATCGAGGCCGGTGTGTGGCCGCTGCGGTCGGACACCCGGTGGAAGTCGACCGAGACGAAGTTCGGGTCGCGCCCGCCGGCCGCCGGGCGGCACCGCTGGTCGATGCGGTCGCGCAGCTTGGTGCCGTTGTCGAGGGCGGCGTTGATGAGCGTGGGGACGTTCCGCTGGTGGCTCATGGTGAAGAGGCGGCGGAAGCCCGGCTCCTGACGGTCCAGTGGCACGTCGGCCCACCGGGTCACGCAGGAGACGTCGTTGCCGAGGTCGCCGAGGCTCCAGTAGTTGCTGACGGTCCAGGCCTTGTCGTACATGACGCCGAGGTGCTCGCGGTCGGGCTCGTCGCTGAAGATCAGCAGGCGCTTCCCCGAGGCGACGAGGTCGGTCATCCTCGGCCACCCCTGCTGGCGCACGTTCCACGCGTCGGGCCGGAAGAGGACCTGGTCGAGGCCGCGTACCCGGCCGAGCGAGTTCCCCAGCTGCTGGGCGCTGACGTAGTCCTCCAGGAAGATCGACACCACCTCCTGGGGGTTGGCCGCGAGGAAGTCCACCACGGTCTGCATGCTGCCCTGGAAGGACTGCCGGGGCAGCGCGTACGTGACGCCCGCGAAGGTCTTGCACTCCCCGTGGCACAGGTAGACATCGCTCGGGTAGCAGTCGCTGCCGAAGCTGATGACGCAGAGCCACCTGCTCTTCTCGTACCAGTGGGTGTCCAGGCTCAGGCCCCGCACCCCGTTGTCGAGCTGGTGGCGGATGGACTCGGACTGTGCCACGGAGCTCCAGCGGGAGTCCTCGTAATTGGCGAAGGCGTTGTGGGTCGCGAGGAAGGAGACCTCGTCGAGTCGCCGGTCGCCCCAGCGGGCCCGCGCCAGTGCCACGGCGGGGGCGTTCGCGGTCGCGGGCGCGGCGGCGGCCGTGGCGGGGCGGGCGGGCGTGGGAGGCGGCGCGGCGCTCGCCAGAGCCGGTGTCCCCAGGAGGCCCAGCAGAAGAAGGAGGACGACGGAGAACCGCCCGGTTCTCCGTGAGGACGTGGTCCGGACCGAGCGCGGTGCGCCCCGCGGGGCCGCGCCGAGGCGAGCTCGAAATGGCATGTTCATGGTCGGCATGCGCAGGAGCGTAGCGCGGCGGCGGTCGATTCGACCCCTGTCGGGAGGGTAATTGTTGGTATGCACCAATATGCCCGCCCCTCGCCCCTGCTCCGACGAGCGGAGCGGGGCGCTGCCGGGACCTCTGCGAGTCGTCCGCCCCACCCCTGCCGGTGGCGCGCAGCTCCGCCGCTACTGAACTACCAGTCAGTCACATGCACTGTGTACCCCCTCGCGCCGACCGGGCACAAGACTCCGCACCCCGCGAGCTCAAGCCCGCCTCCGAGGCGGCTCCGACCGCCGAAGTCCCCCACCGGGTAGGGGGTGTTCAGGCGCCGATCGGCCCGACGGCGGGCCGTGCGCCACGGTGCACGCATTTCCTGGCGCTTACGGGTAACACGCGGTCAATGACGAACGCACACAAGGCGGGAGCCAGACCCGGTCGCCTCCTCCTGTTGCTGCCCGTACAGACGGCCGTGGTGGCCGCGGTGGGGTTGCTGATCACCGGGCCCCTCTCGAACCACCCGCCTCTGTCGGCGGAAGACGGTGTCAACCGTGCCCTGGCCGCCCATCGCACCCCCTCCGCCACGTGGCTCACCGACGGATTGTCCATGCTGGCCGACACGCAGAGCGTGATCGCCCTGACCGTTCTGGCCGCGGTCACCCTGCTGCTGGCTCCCCGCGTGCCCCGGTGGCGGGAGGCGACATTCCTGGCCCTGACCGTGGCCGCGCAGTCCACGGTCTTCCTCCTCGTCACCCTCGTCGTCAACCGCGATCGCCCCGGGGTGCCTCATCTCGACCCGGCCCCGCCGACGTCCAGCTTCCCGTCCGGTCATGTGGGGGCCTCCATGGCTCTCTTCGGGGGCCTGGCCGTCCTCGCCGCCCGGCACCTGCGCGGTGCTCGGCGGAACGTCGTGGTGGGGTTGCTCCTGCTGATCCCGTTGGCCGTGGCGGCCTCCCGGGTGTACCGCGGCATGCACCACCCTTCCGACGTGGTCGCCGGGCTGCTGAACGGCGCCTGCACGCTGGCCCTCGTGGCGTCCGCGCTGCTCCCGACGCGCCGCCAGAACGCCGAGGCCGCCACGGACTCGACCCGGGACCCACACACGGACGTGGACCTGGACCCGTCCTCAGGCCCGAACTCAGACGTGGACTCAGCCGTGGACGCAGCCGCCGGCGGAACTCGGCGGGCTGTGGTGGTACGCCACCCGCACGCGTGCGGCGACGAGACCGCTGCCCGGGTCCGTGCCGTGCTGCAGCACCACGGGTACACGGAGCAGCAGTGGACCCGGACGACCCCCGAGGACCCGTCCGGCGCGCTGGCCCCGACCCTGGCCGGGACGGACGCCGACCTGGTCGTCGTGTGCGGCGGGGACGGCACCGTGCGTGCCTGCGCCGACGTGGTGGCCGGAACGTCGATCCCGCTGGCGATCGTCCCGTGCGGTACGGGGAACCTCCTCGCCCGCAACCTGCGGCTGCCGACCGAACCTGCCGCCGCCCTGCGGGAAGCCCTGTCCGGGCAGACCGTCGGGCTCGACATGGGCCGGATACGGGGCGACGGACTCGCGCCGACCCGGTTCGCGGTCATGGCCGGTGCCGGATTCGACGCCGCCATGGTCCGGGACGCCTCGCCGCGGCTCAAGGAGAGCCTGGGCTGGGCCGCGTACGTGCTCTCGGCCGCGCGGCACCTGTGGGACCCGAGGATGCGCCTCTCGATCCGGCTCGACGGGGGCCCCGTGCTGGAACGACGGGCCCGCATGGTCGTCATCGGCAACGTGGGCACCCTGCAGGGCGGGCTGCCCCTGCTCCCGCAGGCCCGGCCCGACAGCGGCCGCCTGGACGTCGTCCTGCTCGACCCGCGCGGGGTGACGGGCTGGCTCGCCGCCGCCGGGTACCTCCTCTCCCGCACATCGGGCCGCCGTGCGCCGTACGCGTCCGGCGCACCGCACGAGTCGGCACCCTGCGAGGTCGGTGCACCGGGCGAACCGGCGCCGTACACGTCCGACGCACGGGAGCGGCCCGTCGCGCAGGGCGCCCTGGAGTACTTCGGCGCGACCCGCGTCGATCTCCACTTCACTCGCCCCCAGCCGCGCGAGGTCGACGGCGACGTCTTCCCGGCGGGCACCCGACTGACCGCGGAGATCGAGCCCGGGGCGCTGCGGGTACGGCTGCCCGCGCCCTCCCGCACAGGCACGCCGGACCGGGCCGAAGTGCCCGGCCCGGCCGACCGGACCGCGGTGACCGGCGCTCCGGGCGAGGCAGGCCAAGCTGTCACGGCTGCTACGGCAGGCACGGGTGGTACGACCGGAAGGGAAGGGGGAGACCATGGGCACCGCGACGCGCGTACCGCAGCGCAGTGAGGTCAAGGCCGTCGAGGCCGAGCTGCGCCAGCAGGGCGACAGTCTGTCCGGCGAGGACGCCTGGGCCGCGCTCCGCCGCTACGGAGGCTGGGCCCTCCTTCGGGACTCCTTCGTCCGGTTCCGGTACGCCGACGGGTTCAGCCACTCCCGGGCCCTCGCCCTGCAGACCGTCCTCGCGATCCTCCCCTTCGCCATCGCGCTCATAGGCCTTTCCGGTGTGCTGCACACCGAGGACATCGGGCGGATAGCCGAGCTGACGATCCGCCGGATCAGCGGCCCGAGCCAAGGTGTCGTGGACGACGCCCTGCGCGAGAGCCGTCGCCACGCGGGAGAAGGCGGCGCGGCGGCCCTCTGGCTCGGTCTGCTGTTCTCGGTGGCCAACGTCACCACCGGCATGTGCCAGGTGGAACGCGGCGCCAACCGCATCTACGGGGTGGAACGCGACCGCCCGTTCCTGCACAAGTACGCCCGTGGGCTGGTGATGGCCGTCCTGGCCGGGCTCCCCCTCGGACTGAGCTTCTGCGTCACCGTCCTCGGATCCGACCTGAGCCGCGCCCTGATCGAGGTCTACCATCTCGGCCCGGCCACCCACCGCGCATGGGACGTGCTGCGCTGGCCGGTCGGGATCCTGCTGGCCGTGCTCGCCACCAGTGTGGTGTTCCGCCGCTCGCCCCGCCGTACTCAACCGGGCTACACCTGGCTCGCCTTCGGCGCGACCGTCCATCTCCTGCTCTGGCTCGGGGCGACGTGGGCACTGAGCCTGTACGTGGGCTCCTCCAGCTCATTCACCATCGTGTACGGCCCGCTCAGCGCGTTCATGGCGCTGCTGCTCTGGTCGTACCTCACCTCGCTCGCGCTGTTCCTGGGCCTGTCCTTCGCCGCCCAGCTGGAAGCCGTACGAGCGGGGGTGGCCGCTCCCGTCACGAAGGATCCCGGCGTCTGAAGCCCCCGGCAGGACCTGCCCCTGCCCCTCTCCCCCGCACGGCCTGATCCGGCCCCCGGCAGGCCTCGTCCCCTCCCCGGGCGACCCCCTTCCGCCCCAACAACCCAAAGGAGCCGTACCGACCATGACAGAGCGTTCCCCTGGCACCTGGCGGCTTCGTCTCCGCCGGCTCGTGGCGGGACACGGCGGGCCCGACGCCCGGTTCGGTGCGCGGCTGGCGGTGGGCGTGGTGCTCACCGCCCTGGCGGCCGTTCCGTTCTCCCTCGCGCTGGTTCTCGTGGAGTCGCGCTGGGCACCGCTGCACCGGCTCGACCAGGACGTGGCCGAACGTCTGCACCGCTCGGCGCTCGACCATCCCGCCTGGGTCCGCGTGCTCGAATTCCTCACGCACGTCGCGTGGGGACCGCTGACCATGCGGCTGCTGGTGGCGGCGATCGTGGTGTGGCTCTGGAGGCGCCGGGCCGTGCGGCTGGCGGCATGGGCGGCCGTCACCGCGACGGCGAGCGGGCTGGTCGGCCTGCTCGCGAAGCATGTGGTCGAGCGCGCTCGGCCGCATCTGCCCGACCCCGTCGCCGACGCTCCCGGCTTCTCCTTCCCCTCCGGGCACGCCATGACGGCCACCACGTCCTGCGCCGTCCTGCTGCTGGTCCTGCTCCCGCTGGTACCCCGGAAGTGGCGGCCTCTGCCGTGGGCCCTCGCCGTGGTGGCGGTGCTCGGGGTGAGCTACACCCGGGTCGCGCTCGGTGTGCACTGGGTGAGCGACGTGGTCGGGGGCTGGCTGCTCGGACTGGCCGTGGTCACCGCGACCACGCTCGCCTTCGAGGCGTGGCGCGGCGACATCGGCCGCCGGCACACCACACCCGCTGAGGGTCTGGAGCCCGAAATCACGACGGCCGTGCCGGAGCCGGTCAGTCGGCCTCGATCCTGATGACGCACGCGCCCGGCTCCCGGCCGGGCGTCCGGAGGGGCCGCTCCGAGCGGGGCCCGTACGGTTCACGTGGCCGGCGGTTCTGCCCTCAGGGCCGCATACCACCGAGCGCGGCGGTGTGGCCTGTGTCCGCACAGGGGCGATCCCCGACCCGCACCCGGGCGCGGGCGGCGGACCCGAGGAGCGGGCGGCGCTCGATCGCCGTCACTCCGGCAGCGACGCGCCCCGCTCCTCCAGCGTCTCGGCGAGGATGCGCACGGCCTTCGGACCGACACCGTGCATGGCCAGGAGTTCGCGCCGCGTGCGCTGCGCCACCTGGTCCAGAGTCGTCAGTCCCGCGCCCAGCAGAGCCCGCGTCGCCGGCCTGCCGATACCGGCGGGCAGGTCGCCGCCCGGTTCGTCGGCCGAGGCCTCCGCGGCGGCCAGCGCTGCCGCGAGTTGCTTCGGCGCCCGGCTGAACCAGGAAGCCCGCACCAGGGCGTTCAAGTCCTTGCCGTTGACATCGGCCAGGGGCACGCGGAATCCGATCGGCCTGCCCGCCCGGATGACGCCCTCGCCGGTCGCGTGCGCCGCCACTGCGGCTTCCGTCTCGTCCTGGGGCAGTCGCAGGAGTACGTGGCCGTCCTTCGCCACCGAGACGAAGCCGTTGCCCCGTACGGAGAAGGCGACCCGGCCACGAGACGTGCCCTCCTCGACCTCCGGGAGGGCCGTGGCGTACGCGCGCAGGTGAACCACGGTAGTCATCCGTGCAGTCTTCCACGGTGGAGCGGGCAGAGCCCGCCCGACGAGATCTCTGACGATCGCCGCACAGGGCATCACCGACGGCGTGACCATGGGCGCGGGCCCAGGCGCGGATCTCGTCGGTACGGACAGGGCTGCCGCAGGCGGCTCGCTCGGGTGTGGTGGCGAGTCCGCCGGACGGCGCCCGACGCCGGCGCTCTGTCCAGTGCGGGGCGCATCGTCATCTAGGATTCAGGACGGCTGCTGGGCAGCGCCATGTCAACCTGCGCGGCGACCGCGTAGCGGTCCATCCCGCAGGTCGACGAAGATCGGTCCGATCCACGTCAGACCGTGATCCCGCCCCCGACCAAGACCACATGACGCTCATCACAAGGCTCCTGGGAATCATGTGCCCGCCGATGTGCGTCTCAAGGGTGCGGGAGCCAGCTCGCCCGCACGAACATGGGTTTCAGGAGAAGTGAGGTATGCCGGTGATCTGCGTCGGCGGCATGATCGGAATCGGCAAGACGAGTGTCGCCGAGCTGCTCGCCAGGGAACTGGGCAGCGAAGTCTTCTACGAGAGCGTGGAGGACAATCCGATCCTTCCGCTCTTCTACACGGCGAGCGCCGAGGAGATCCAGGCGAACCGTTATCCCTTCCTGCTTCAGCTCTACTTCCTGCAGACGAGGTTCGCGTCGATCAAGGCGGCGTACAAGCAGGGCGACAACGTCCTCGACCGGTCCATCTACGAAGACTGGTACTTCGCCAAGGTCAATCACGACCTGGGACGGATCAGCTCACTCGAGATGCGGGTGTACGAGGGCCTGCTCGACGAGATGATGCGCGAGATCGACGGCCTGCCGTACCGCAAGGCGCCCGATCTCATGGTCTACCTCAAAGCGGACTTCGAGACGGTGCTGCACCGCATCGGCCTGCGGGGGCGCGACTTCGAACAGGACGAGCACCTCGTCGAGTACTACCGAACGCTGTGGTCGGGGTACGACGAGTGGGTGTACAAGCACTACACGGCCAGCGAGGTCCTCGTCGTCGACATGAACCGCAGGGACGTGGTGAACAACCCCGAGGACGCGGAGCGCCTGGTGCGCGAGGTCAAGGACGCCCTGGCCACGGCCAGGCATCAGGCTCTCTGAGCTGCCCTTGGCCGTGAGCCAGCCGGCCGTGAGCCAGCCGGCCTTGAGCCAGCCGGCCGTGGGCCGGGACGGCGCCGGGACAGTCGTCACCGGCACGTACGCCGAGTGGGCCACGGTGAGGCTGACGCCCGCCGTGGCCCTCCCGCCGTCAGGTGCGGTCGCAGGGCGGGGTGACCAGGACGGCGGAGAACGCAAGGGCGTCGAGGACCGCGCGTCGGGCTTCCGCCGGGCCTCCGACTTCAGGCGCTCTCCGCCTGGTACATCCAGGCGTGCTTCTCGAGATCGGCGGTGAGCGCGATGAGGATGTCCTGGGTGACCGGGTCAGGCGCGTCTGTGGCCTTGATCCGCTCGCGCATCCGCGAGATGACCGCGCCCAGAGCGTCGACGAGGATCTTCACGGCGTCGGTGTCCTTGATCCAGCCGGTCGGGACGGTACCGATGGCACTGCCCGAGGCCACCGTTTCGGCCCGGCCGTCCGGGTTCACCCCCACCGCCGAGGCTCGTTCGGCCACCACGTCGGAGTGCTGACGAGCGGTGGCGACGACCTCGTCGAGCTGCAGGTGCACCGAGCGGAAACGCGGCCCGACGACGTTCCAGTGGACCTGCTTGGCGACGAGACTCAGGTCCACCAGGTCGACGAGGGCCCCCTGAAGGGCGTCCCCGACCGTCTTGAGGTCGGATCCCGACAGCGGACTCTTCACCACAGACATGGACATTCTCCAATCATTGGTACGTTTCCTCCCCTCCACACCTGACCGGAAAGACATATTTCAAACACCGAGAAACAAGAGATCAGACCGACACTTCTCGGTGGTTCACGAGGCGCCCACCCCGCAAGACGGCGCTGCCTCGTCAGGCGGTGCGCGGCCTTCTCAGGGCGGCTCCCGCCGTATGGAGGCTGGCGAGGGCCTGACCGTAGGAGCGGAACAGGCTGGTCTCCAGATAGCTGACCCCGAGCTCCCGGCAGTGGCCGCGGACGATGGTCTGAGCCCTGCGCAGGTGCGGGCTGGGCATGCTCGGGAAGAGGTGGTGCTCGATCTGGTAGTTGAGGCCACCGAGGACGATGTCGGTGAACCGGCCTCCCCGCACGTTGCGCGACGTGAGGACCTGGCGCCTCAGGAAGTCGGGCCGGTCGGCGCCCCTCAGGATCGGCATGCCCTTGTGGTTCGGGGCGAAGATCGAGCCGAGGTAGACACCGAAGAGGCACTGGTGGACGAGGAGGAAGACGATCGCCTTGCCGGGCGGCAGCACCAGGAACAGCACGCCGAGGTAGCCGGCGAGGTGCGCGGCGAGCAGGGAACCCTCCCACGCGCGGTGCTTGAGTGAGCGGCCGAACAGCGACCGCACCCCGGCCAGGTGCAGGTTGAATCCCTCCAGCGTGAGCAGCGGGAAGAACAGGAAGGCCTGCGAGCGGCCGAGCAGTCGCGGCAGTCCCCTGGCCGCGCGGGCCTGGTCCTGCGTCCAGACGAAGATGTCCGGGTCGAGATCGGGATCCAGGTCCTCGTGGTTGGGGTTGGCATGGTGACGGGTGTGCTTGTCCTGCCACCAGCCGTATCCCATGCCGATACCGAGGTTCCCGGCAACGCGCCCGGACACCTCGCTGGCCCTGCGCAGCCGAAAGACCTGCCGGTGGGCGATGTCGTGCGCGAGCAGCGCCACCTGTCCGAACACGAAGGCGATGAACCCGGCCGCCAACAGCGTCCACCAGCTGTCGCCGATCAGGACGAAGGCCGTCCACCCGGCGGCGTACAGGGCCGTGACAGCCAGGATCCGCAGTGCGTAGTACCCGGGACGCCGGGCCATGAGCCCCGCTTCCTGGATCTTCCGGGAGAGCCGGGCGAAATCGCTGCCCTTGTCCGCCCGAGCGGGAGGAGGACGCACCGTCTGTGAGGAGCTCATGATCAGAAAACGCCTTCCGTAGGGCCGAACAGAGAAACCGGCGGCGCCCGGGCGGAACGCCGCGCCCCGGGCCCACCCGGCACGCGGGTGACTCCCCATACTGCGCATACCCGGGATCACGGACTTGACGTACGACTCGTCCCGGATCTTCGCGTATCCGTACCGAGGTTCCGGGCAGCTCCACCGGCCCCTCCCCATACGGCCCCCGCGCGGGCATGTCTCTCTCCCTCGCCCGAGGATCCCGACGCCACGCTGTCAGGCATCGGCGAGGAGGGGGTCGTACGGGGTGCTCGTGCGGCGGCCCGACATGAAGGAGAGGAAGTCGCCGACGAAGGCGCTGCGGCCGTAGGCGCCGCCGGTGGCGGTGAGGTCGCGGTGGAAGGCGGTCCGGAAGAGGGTCCGGTACTCGTCCGCGTCGATGGTCCCGCTGCCGTCCTTGTCGGTGGCCTCGAAGAGCACCTCGGCGACACGGATGAGCGCGGGTCCGGCGAGGGACGGTACGGCGGCGGCGTACTCCTCGACGCTGACGCGGCCGTCGCCGTCCGTGTCGAGGGCGGTTTGGAGCTCGCGCCACCAGGCGGCGAAGGCGTCGTAGAGCCGGGTCTCCTCGGGTTCGTCGAGGTCGAGGCGGGTGGAGAGTTCGCGGGCGATGGCGGCGAGGTCGGGCCAGTCGAGGTGGCCGTCGCCGGTCTGGTCCAGCACCTGGCGGAAGAACTCCTCCGCCGAGCGTCGGCCCTCGCCCGTGGTGGCGGAAGGTTCCGAAGCGGCGTCGGGGTCGGCGCCCAGCGGTGCGAGGAGGCGGAGCAGGGCCGACGCCCGCTTCATGCGGGCGCGCAGGGCGGTCACGGTCCGGGCGCGCGGGTCGTCGCTCTCGGGCGAGAGCGAGAGGACTTCGATGATGTTCTCGGCGTTGATCCAGCCTTCCGGCAGGAAGCGGGCGAGTCCGGCAGCGAAGTAGGCGCCCTGCATGAGGGTCGGGGCACCGGGCATCTCCGGCAGGCCGGCCCGTCGCCGGTAGGGCTCGGGAAGCGAGGCGACGGTGATCGCGCCGAGGAGCGGACCGGCGACGGCTCGGCCCGCCGCCCACAGCGTCGGGGCGCCGTCGAGCAGCGCCGGGGCGGGCAGGTGGTCGAAGAGCCGGTAGAGGATGACGCGGGCTGCCTCGGTGTTCTCCAGCTCGTTCTCGACGACCCCGTCGAAGTACCGCCAGAAGTCGTGGAGGTCCGCGGGGAGTTCACCGGCGTCGCCGTCGAGCGCGGCAAGAAAGGCCCGGTACTCGGCGTACATGCGCTCCATGGTGTGCTGGTCGAGCGGCTGGCCGCTCAGCCGGCACATGGTGACGCCGCTCTCGAAGAGGGTGGCGACCACACACGCGCGGGTCGCGCGGTTCATCGCCTCGTAGGCGCGGCCGCGCGAGTCGGAACCGCTCATCCGGGCGTGCAGCCGGTTGAGCCGGGCGGCCTCCCGTTCGCGTACCGCCGGGTCGGTGTCGAACATGCGCCGCATGCTGAGGAAGGTGTTGCGGAGGCGGCGCCAGGGGTGGGCGACGAAGGTGGAGTTGTCGACGAGGGCGGCGCCGATCTGCGGGTGAGCGGCCTCGAGCACGGTGGCGCGGATCATGGCCAGCGCCCAGCGCGGGTCATCGAAGAAGGCGCGGAAGTGCGAGTCGGGGCCGAACAGGTCTCCCCCGTCGGCCGTTCCGGTGGTTCCGGTGGTTCCACCTGTTCCGGTGGTTCCGGTGGCTCCCGTAGTTCCGGTGGTTCCCGTGGTTCCCGTAGTTCCGGTGGTTCCGGTGCTCATGATGGGTCTCCGTTGGTCCGGGGCGGCACGCCACCGAAGCGGCGGTCGCGGCGCCGGTAGGCGTGCAGGCAGGCGAGGAAGTCGGGGGCCCGGAAGTCCGGCCAGAGCGCCTCGGGGAAGACCCACTCGGCGTAGGCGACCTGCCAGAGCATGAAGTTGGAGATGCGCTGCTCGCCCGAGGTGCGGATCACCAGGTCCACGTCGGGGGTGTCGGGGAACGGGAGATGGTCCGCGAACACCCGCTCGGTCACCTCGTCGGGGGGCGTCCCGCTACGGATCAGCGACCTCGCGGCCTCGACGATGTCCCGGCGCCCGCCGTGGTCGAAGGCGACGGTCAGCGTCATGCCCCGGTTGTCGGCCGTCAGCGTCGTGAGGTCGTCGAAGTCCCGTGCCAGCTCACGGGGGATGCGCGGATCGGCGGCCCCGAGGAAGCGGCACCGGATGCCCCGGGCGAGCAACAGCGGCGCGTGCTTGCGCACGACCCGGCGGACCAGACGCATCAGGTACTCGACCTCGGCGCCGGGGCGGCTCCAGTTCTCGGTGGAGAACGCGTACAGGCTGAGCCACTCGACGCCGGCCGCCCGGGCCGCCTCGATGACGTCGATGACCGTGGTCTCCGCGGCCCGGTGGCCCGCCGTTCGGGGAAGCGAACGCTGCTGCGCCCAGCGGCCGTTGCCGTCCATCACGCAGGCCACGTGCCGCGGCACCGCACGCACCTGTTCGCCGGCATCCTCGCCGGGCTGCCGCGGGCCCGGTCGGCCCTCGCGGGCCGCACGTGCGGGCGGGACTCCGCGGTCCGTCCCGCCCGGCCCCGCCCCATCGGGATCGGCACGACCGGTCGTCCCGCGTTCAGCCACGCCCACCCTGTCCCGCCGCCCCCGCCTCAGCCACGCCCCACCGGCGCGCATCCTCCCAGGAGTCTGACAACGTGAAGGGGCCCTGACCGGCGGAAAGGGTGGCTGTCACCCTTGGCGCGTACGTCCGAGTCGTTCGCGGCACCGGCCTCGGGCAGCGCTTCCTCCGGTGATCGCCAGGGGCCCCTCCGGCTCTCTCCCATGCGACGCCGGGTGATCGCCGCGCGGCGGGGGCCCGGTGCGACGGGGCCGGCGGCAGGACCTGCCCGGGCACGGGTGAGCGCCCGCCTCGGGGGATGATGGCGGGCGCTCAGCAGTCATTCCTCGGTCCGGACCCTCCCGGATGCAGCCCGCCCGGGTCCGGATGCGGCCCGGAAGAGTCCGGACGCAGCCCGGACGCAGCCCTGACCCAGTCCAGGCCTTCCCGATACGGACGAAGCCGGGTCGTCCGTGATCAGTCGCGGGGCGCCCGAGTGGCGGTGTCGAGGTAGAAGGCGTCGATGCTCTGGACGGCCGTCTCGAACTCCTCCAGATTCACCGGCTTGGTCACGTAGGCGTTGGCGTGACTGCTGTAGGCGCCGTTCACGTCGTCGGGGGCGGAGGAGGTGGTGAGGACGACGACCGGGATGGTCTGGAGGTCCTCGTCGGTCTTGAAAACCTTGAGCAGGTCCCGGCCGTTCATGCGGGGCATGTTCAGGTCCAGGACGATGAGGTCGGGGCGGCGGGTGCCGGGAGCGCGCAGGTGCTCGAGTGCCGCGACACCGTCGGTGACCTGCACCAGATTGCGGGTGCCCCGTTCGGAGAGGGCCTCTTCGATCAGCATGGCGTCGGCCACGTCGTCCTCGACGAGGAGGACGTCGAAGGGCTGGGCAGGGGCGGTCGTCATCGGGTGCTCCATGGGTGCTGCGTCGGAGTGGTCGAACAGTCCGGGCCAACGGCGCCGGGCGCTCTGGCGGGTCTCATCCCGCATACGTCGCCGATCCGGGGGGTATCCGGCGCCCGCGCGGGCCGCGGTAAGCGCCGCGGTTCGCTGAAGCCGCTCGGCGGCCTTGTGGATGTGCTCCAGCAGGTGAAGCAGGCTGAGGGACTGCGCCGCATCTCGGGGCACGATGTCCGCTCCCCCCCTCCGGGGCGATGTCCTCGGCGGAGAGATGGAGGGTGAGGCGTCCCGCCAACTGGGCGACCGCCGCTGTCGCGACGGCGGCGGTCTCGTCGGATGTGGTGCGCAGAACCAAGTTCCTGCTGGGCATATCCGGCACTGTAGGCCCAGATCCGACCCCGCGACAACATCTGTTGTCGCTCACCCCTCTACAGTGTGCACTGCCGCCCGTCTCTGTTGAGGGTGGCCACCACCGGAGGGGCATGCGGCATGAGTGGAACGGCAAGATCGCGCACGGGGAGGCTGTCGACCTGGACGACCCGTCGGTGGCTGCGCGTGGGCGTGGCGGCCTCACTGACGGTTCTCACCGTCCTGGGCCTCACCGGGGCGTGGGTCCTGGGGCGTACGGCCTCACTCAGCGACGACCTCGTGAGCGTCAGGTCGCCCTCCCTGAGTACGACCTTCCGTCTGGAGTCGGCGCTGCTGAAGCAGGAGACCGGGGTCCGGGGCTACGGACTCACCGGAGCCGCCGACTTCCTGGAGCCCTACCGGCAGGGTCTCGACGAGCAGAGGACCTTCACCACCCGACTGCGTGAGTTGCTTCGCGGTGACCCGGCCGGAACGAGGGACCTGGCCGTGGTGGAGGAACGGGTGGAGGCCTGGCAGGAGCGGATAGCCCGACCGATCGCGGCCGCCCCGGCCGGCTCGGCCTCACCCCTGGCCACGGAGCGGGCCGCGGAGGGGAAGCGGGCGTTCGACGCGGTCCGCGCCGCGCTGAGTACGCAGCAGGCTCGTCTGAGTACCGAGCGTGCGCGCGCCGCAGAGGATCTGTCGGACACGATGTCGCTGCGGAACTGGGTGTTCGGCACGATCGCCGGGCTCATCCTGCTGCTGGCGGCCCTGGTCTTCGAGGCCCTGCGCCGCGGCATCACCGCCCCCCTGGGGCAGCTCGCCACGGATGCCAGGGTCATCGCGGGCGGAAACTTCGAGCATCCCATCGTGCCGACGGGGCCCGCGGACCTGCGGCAGCTGAGCGGCGAGATCGACTCCATGCGCCGGAGACTCGTACGGGAACTGGCGTTCGCCGAGGAGGCCCGCGAGCGTCTCGACGCACAGGCGGCCGACCTCCAGCGGTCCAACGCCGAGCTGGAGCAGTTCGCGTACGTGGCCTCCCACGATCTTCAGGAGCCGCTGCGCAAGATCTCCAGCTTCACGCAGCTCCTGCAGCGCCGCTACGGCGGACAGCTCGACGAACGGGCGGACCAGTACATCGCGTACGCGGTCGACGGAGCCAACCGCATGCAGGTCCTCATCAACGACCTTCTCGAGTTCTCCCGGGTGGGGCGCCTGCAGGACGACCTGAAGAGCGTCGACCTCGAGGAACTGCACGAGCGGACACTGTCCTCCCTGAGCATGAGCATCGAGGAGACCGGGGCGTCGATCACGCACGACGCGCTGCCGTCCCTGACCGGCGTCGGGGCCCAGCTGAGCATGTTGTGGCAGAACCTGATCGGCAACGCGATCAAGTTCCACCGCCCGGGCATCCCGCCGCGCATCCACGTCTCCGCGGAACGGGACGGCGACCTGTGGCGGTTGGCCGTCACCGACAACGGCATCGGCATCGCTCCGGAGTACGCCGAGAAGGTCTTCGTGATCTTCCAGCGGCTGCACACCAAGGACGCCTACAAGGGCAGCGGCATCGGGCTGGCGATGTGCAAGAAGATCGTCGAGTTCCACGGCGGCACCATCGCCGTGGACCCCGACCACCGCGACGGCGCCCGCATCACGTTCACCCTCGCCGGCGCCCCGGCCTCCGAACAAGCCACCGGAGCGCAGCCGGCGGGCGTCGTGTCGGAGCAGACGCCGTGACCCTCACCCGCACCCACGTCGCGACTCCGGCTCCCGCCGATCCGACGTACCGGATCCTCCTCGTCGAGGACGACGAGGCCGACGCCCTGCTCGTCGAGGAGCTCCTCCACGACACCGGGCTCCGGTTCGAGCTGACCACCCGGACCACGCTCGCGGAAGCCCGCCCCGAGCTCTCCTCCCACGCGCACAACTGCGTGCTCCTCGACCTCCACCTGCCCGACGTATCCGGTGCCGAGGCCGTCGCCGCCGTCCGTGCCCTCGCCCCGCACACCGCCGTGATCGTGCTCACCGGCCTGTCCGAGAGCCAGGCCGGCGCCGAGACCATGACCGCCGGCGCCCAGGACTACCTCGTCAAGGGCCGGGTGGAGCCGGAACTGCTCCGCCGGACCCTGCGCTACGCGGTCTACCGGAGCGCGACCGAGCGCTCCGCCGCCCAGGCCCAGAAGGCCCGGCTGCGCGCCGAGGAGAACGCCCGCCTCGAACGCCGACTGCTCGCCCAGCCCATCCTGGACACCACGAGCGTCACCGTGACCAGCCGTTACCTGCCCGGTGCGGAGGGTGCCCTGCTCGGCGGAGACTTCCTCGATGTCGTCGAGGGCGACGACGGACTGCTGCACGCGGTCGTCGGCGACGTGAGCGGACACGGCCCGGACGCCGCCGCCGTCGGCGTCTGCCTGCGCGTCGCCTGGCGCTCCCTCGTCCTCGGCGGCCACCGCGGCCCCGCGCTCCTGGGGCTCATGGAACGGGTCCTGGTGGCCGAGTGCGGCGACGAGCCGCTCTTCGCCACCTGCACGATCATCACCCTCGACCAGAAGGCGGCCACCGCCACCTTCCACCTCGCCGGTCACCACGGTCCCCTCCTCACCACGGCCGAGGGCACCCGGGAGGTGACCGCGGCACACGGGACGGCTCTCGGCCTCGCCCCGGGGATCGGTCACTGGACTCCCACGGTCCTTCCGCTGCCAGCGGTCGGCGCACTGACCGTCTACACCGACGGTCTCACCGAAGGACACCACGGCTCCGGCCGCGACCGGCTCGGCGTGGAGGGCCTCCTGAGCCTCATCCAGCAGATCCCGCCGGACGACCCCGCCGCGCACGTGGACCGTCTGATCGCACAGACGCAGGCCCTGAACGCGGCACGCCACACGGACGACGTCGCCGTCCTCCGGCTGGACTGGAGGACAGCGCGGTAGGACGGCTCACGGTGCCTGGAACGGTCGCCGCGCACCACGCGGCCGGTGGTGCGCGGCGTCCAGGGCATCGCGATCGGTATCGGCCGCCGGAGTAGCCGGCCCGCCCCTCGCCTACGCCTTCGGGTCGTCCCTCAGGACGCCCAGGAACCAGCCGGACACGTCGGCCAGCCGACCACGCCAGATGGGGAACCGCACCAGCTGGTTGGGCGTCATGACAGCGGCGTCCCGAAGGTGGATCCACCGCGGGAAATCAGTGGGCTTGGGAACGCCGGCCCGGTCCAGCGCCCTCTCGGCCTCCCTCTGAAACCCTGAGAGGCCGGACATGCCCGATCCTCTGGTCAGAGCGTCCCAGCTGTCCAAATACGCTTCGCGTCCGATGATGTTCCCGGAGACGATTCCTCCGGGAACGTTCAGAGTGACACCGACGGCGGCCTCCTTGGCCTCGTCGGAGTCCATCAGGTCGACCAGAAGCCGCAGGTCCATGTCGAGCACCGGCTCCACGATGCCCGGGTGCCCCACTTCAGTGTCGGGCTCCGTTGCGGGCCCTTCGGAATTCGACATTGCCGTCCGCCCCTCGTCAGGTGTGTTCTCGAAGCCCGCCTACCCCGGTCGACTCACTTCGGACCTGCCAGGTCTCCCTTTTCCAACGGACGGCTCCTTCCGAGGTGACTCGGAGGGCGCCCTTGACGTGCTCCTTGGCCTCGCGAGCCTTGCCCCTGGCCTGCTCCGCCCGCCCTTCGGCGGTCATCCGCTCGTTGCCGACCACGCGGCCCAACGGTTGGCCTGTGCTGCCGAGCGCGCGGCTCCGCGCCGATCCGGGCGAGTACCACTTCCCGCTCAACGCCCTAAGAATCCCGTAAATATCGCACGCATGACCGAGGGATGGTGGGGCAGACGGTGCGTCGGAGGTTGATAACCATGGTTCCCCTGATTCTCGTTCTTCTGCTCGTGCTCATCCTGTTCGGCGCCGGCTTCGCGATGAACGTCCTGTGGTGGGTGGCGATCGTGCTGCTCGTCCTGTGGCTGATCGGCTTCGTCGCCCGCCCGAAGGGCAGCAGCGGCCGCTGGTACCGCTGGTGACCGCACCGTAGTTCCGTACCGTGTGGCCGTGGGCCCACCACCTGACAGGTGGTGGGCTGGGAGCACCTGAACATCGCGAACGACGACTTCATCCGCACCACGCAGAAGCGTCACACCGA
>NZ_JBEOXR010000047.1:0-69951 GCF_040296665.1 Streptomyces sp. NPDC002057 | reverse complement strand
GCCGTCGTCGATCGACGACGGCGGCTGCCGGCTGCTTGCCTCAGACGTGCGCGCGGGGCTTCGCGTGCTTGCCTGCCGGGCGCTTCTGCAGGCTCGTTCCCTCCACATCAAGGTCGGGCAGAAGCCGGTCGAGGTCCTTAGGCAGCCACCAGGCGTACCGGCCGGCCAGCGCGAGGACGGCAGGCACGAGGGTGAGTCGGACGGCGAAGGCGTCGATGACCACGCCCACGGCCAGGGCGAAGGCGATCGGCTTGATCAGGGCGTCGTCCAGGGGCACGAACCCGGCGAAGACGGTGAACATGATCAGTGCGGCTGCGGTGACGACCCGCACGCTGTGCCGTGCGCCGTCGACCACCGAACGGCGCGCCCGGCCCGTGTGGACCCACTCCTCGCGTATGCCGGACACCAGGAACACCTCGTAGTCCATCGCGAGGCCGAACAGCACGCCGATGAGGATGATGGGCAGGAAGCTGACGACCGGTCCGGTGTGCGGGACGCCGATCAGGTCGGCGAGCCAGCCCCACTGGAAGACCGCGACCACGGCGCCCAGTGAAGCGGCCACCGAGAGCAGGAATCCGAGGGCGGCCTTCACCGGGATGAGCAGCGAGCGGAAGACGACGGTCAGCAGGATCAGGCTCAGGCCGACGACGATCAGGACGAACGGCACCAGCGAGTCGCCAAGCCGGTTGGACAGGTCGATGGTGACGGCGGTGGTGCCGGTGACGGCGAGGGAGGCGTCGGTCGCGTTCTCGATGCCGGACGCGGCCTCGCGGATGTCCCGGACGAGCCGGTCGGTCCCGGTGCTGTCCGGGCCGCTCGCCGGGATCACCTGCACGACGGACTGCGCCGGGTCGCGCGTGGGCTCGGGCGGCAGTACGGCCGCGACCCCCTTCAGGCCTCGCAGTCGCTGAGCCACCTCGGCCCCGGTCTTCGCACCCGCCTCGTCCCGGGCGTCGACGAGGACGAGCAGGGGGCCGTTGAATCCCGGGCCGAACTTGTCGCTCACCTTGTCGTACGCGACGCGTTCGGTGGATCGGGTCGGGGCCGAGCCGTTGTCGGGCAGGGCCAGGCGCAGGCCGGCGGTCGGCAGCGCCATCGCCGCGAGGGCGCCCGCGACGACGAGGACTGTGATCAAGGGCTTCTTGACGGCGGTGCGGATCCAGCGGGTGCCCAGGGTGGGCTTGCCCTTGTCCGCGTCGGCGGCCCTCCGGGCGGCGGGGCTGCCGGGCTTGGGTGCCAGGCGGGTGCCGGCGTAGCCCGCGATGGCGGGAGTCAGGGTGATCGCCGCGAGGACGGAGACGAGGACGGCTCCCGCGGCGCCCAGGCCCATGGTGGTCAGGAACGGGATGCCGATGACGCTCAAGGCGGCGAGCGCGATGATCACGGTGCTGCCGGCGAACACGACGGCGCTGCCGGCCGTTCCCACCGCCAGAGCGATGGACTCCTGGGGATCGGTGCCCCGCGCCAGCTGCTGTCGGTGCCGGGCCAGGATGAACAGCACGTAGTCGATGCCGACGGCGAGGCCCAGCATGAGGGCGAGGGTGAGGGCCGTCGAGGAGATGTCCAGCAGAGGCATCAGGGCGAGCAGTCCGGTCAGCCCCACACCGACGCCGACCAGGGCGGACGCCAACGACATCCCGGCGGCGAGCAGGGAACCGAAGGTCACCACGAGGACGATCACCGCGACGCCGACGCCGACGATCTCCGAGGGGCCGATGTGAATGCCCGAGCTGGAGTAGACGGTGCCGCCGACCGAGGTCTCCAGCCCGTCTCGTTCGGCCTTCTCCGCGATGGCCTCGATCGCCTCGACGGACGAGTCGTCCACGTCGACGTACTCGACCGGGTACAGCACCTGGACGATCGCCGTGCTCCCGTCGGGCGACACCGCGCCGGAGGTGAGGGGGTCGACGGCGGCGCTGACCTGCGGCGCCTTCTGCGCCGCCGCCGTGGCTTCGGCGAGGGCGGCGCCGTATCGGGGATCGGTGACCCTTTGGCCTTCGGGCGCGGAGAACACGATCTGCGCGTTCGCGCCGACGCCTTCGGGCAGCGTCCTGCGGAGGTCATCGAGGGCGCGCTGCGACTCGGTCCCGGGCACGGAGAAGCGGTCGTCGGTACTGCCTCCGGAGACTCCCACGCAGGCGATGAGAGCGGCCAGCACGGCCAGCCACATGCCGAGGACGAGGTTTCGGTGTTCGTGGGCACTACGCCCCAACCGATACAGGAGGACAGCCATGGGTGACTCCAGAGAGAGGGAAGAGCGACACGCAGGCGCAGGCGGGCAGCAGTCACCGCACATACGCAACGCATCTGACATGCAGAGTGTATGTGATATTCATGGCGGGTGGAAAAGCTGCGAGACAAGTACGCGGAGAACACCCGCCGGGTTCTGCTCGACACAGGGCTGCAACTCTTCGCCGAACGGGACTTCTCGGCCGTCTCGGCCGAGGAGCTCGTGCGTACGGCCGGGCTGACCCGCGGTGCGCTCTACCACCACTTCAATGGCAAGCCCGGACTCTTCGAGGCCGTCTTCGAAGAGCTGGAGCGCCAGGCCACCGAGCGCATCGGAACGGCGGTCGCCGACCTCACCGACCCGCTGGAACGCGCCGACCGAGCCGTCCGCACGCTCCTCGATGTCAGTGCCGAACCCACCTACCGGCACATCGTGCTCCAGCAGGGCCCCATCGCCCTTGGCTGGGCGCGCTGGCGACAGCTGGACCAGCGCCACCTCGGCGGCATGCTCCTCGGCATCGTCGACACGGCACTGGCGGCCGGCCGGATCCGTTCCTACCCGGCCGACCTGATCGCCGGAGCGTTCTACGGCGCGCTGACCGAACTGGCGCTGACGATCTCCGAGTCCGACGACCCAGAACAGGCCCAGAGTCAGGCCGCTAGCCTCGTCGCGGACCTGATCGGTGGTCTGACGACCAGCGGCGGCGCGGCGTCGGAGTGACAGCGGTGCAGTCTGTCGCACCTCCCGCCGGGCCCCGGTGCACTCCTGCGTAGAGGCGGGCTCAGCGCTCTCGGCACTGTTGCGGCATGCCTACCTTTCGAGAATTCAGCGCCTCAAGGCTGATGCCGGTCCCCGTTGCGGCGGTATGGGACATCGCCAGCAACCCGCGCCGCAACGCCGAGTGGGTCAACAACGTACAGCGGGTGACCCGGGCGGACTCCACCCTGGAAGTGGGGCAGAGCTTCGAGGAGCGGAGCATCGTCGTCGGGCCCTGGACGGTGATCACGAGGTGGACCCTGCTGAGCAGTGACTTCCACCGTGAGCGGATGTACACAGGGAAGGGATTCCCCGGTGTCGGCGAAGTGCGACCGTTCCTCCGGTTCCAGCCCATGCTCGATTCGTCCGGCCGGGAACACACCTACGTGACCTACGGCTCGTCGCTCGGACTCAACCCCGTCGTGGCGCGCCTGCTGAGAGCAATGCTCACCGCTGAATTCGCCGCGTCCCTGGCAGGGCTGGAGCAACTGGCCGCCCGTCATCCGGCAGCCCGGGGCGTGGAAGAAGGACCGGCATGAGCGCGAATGTAACGTCCGCTATCCAGTACTCGTCGTTCAGCGGATGGATCGACCGCCCGTCCGACCACGCTCCGGCGCTGGAAGGCCAGATCGACGCCGATGTGGTGGTCGTCGGCGGAGGCTACCTCGGCATGGGCACCGCGTTGCGGCTGGCCGAGCGGGGCGTCGACGTGGCTCTGCTGGACAGCCAGTTCTGCGGGTGGGGCGCGGCCTCGCGCAACGGCGGATACCTCACCAACACCCTGGCCGGGGATGCCCAGATGCTGGCCGCTCTGCACCCGCGGCGCCTGCGCAAGGCCATCCGGTTCGCCGACGCCTCGGTCGAGTTCTCGAACGGGCTGATCGAACGTCACGGCATCCAGTGCGACTACGAGCGCACGGGGAACGTCATCGCCGCCGTCACCGAGGGGCAGCTGAAGCGGTCGCGGCACAACGCCGGGATCCTGGTCGACGCCGGGGCCGACGCCGAGTTCGTCGACGGCCGTGAGTTCGGTCTCCCGGACGCCTTCCTCGGCGGGATCTTCGAGCGGGCGGGCGGCCTGATCAATCCGGGCAAGTACGCCCGCGGTCTGCGTGACGCGGTGCTGAAGTCGGGCGCCAGGGTCTACGAGAACAGCCCGGTCGGGTCGATCCTGCCCGGTCGCGCCGGCCTCGTGGTGACGACGCCCAACGGGCGGATCCGGGCGGAGCGCGTCGTGATCGCCAACAACGCTCACTCCCGCGACCTCGCGATCACTCCGCCCCGGATGACCGCGCCGCTGTGGGTCTCCCTCGTCGAGACCGAACCCATCGATCCCGAGCGCCTGCGGGCGACCGGCTGGACCAGCCGCGTCGGCATCTCCACGCACCATCTCGCCCTGGAGAGCTACCGCATCACCCCGCGGAACACGATTCTCTTCGGGGTCCGCCGGCCGGAGGTCGCCCGTGGTGCCCTCGGCGCCCGCGAGGTCGATCCGCGCGTCGCCGCCGACCTGGTGCACGCCTTCCGGCAGCGTTTCCCCACCCTGAGCGACGTCGAACCGCGACGCGCCTGGGGCGGATGGATCGCGATGACCCCGTCCTGGCTGCCGGTGGTGGGCGAGGCCACCGACAACGTCTCCTACGCCATCGCCTGCAACGGACACGGCCTCGCCCAGGGGCCCTACCTCGGCGCTCTCCTCGCCGACCGGCTCGCCGGCGACGACCCCCACGAGGACTTGCGGACCCTGTGGCGCCGGCGCCCGTGGTTCTCGCCCTCCCCCGCTTCCAGTGCCACCGCGGTGCGGGCCGCCTGGGCCGTCGACAGGCTGTCGGACCGGCTCGGCCGACGAGAGGGCTGATCCGCGGACGTAAGCCGTGCACATACTCCTCGCCCGTGCCGATCACCCGTCGCGCAGTTGCACCAGCATCAACGCGGCCGCGACGCTGGGCGCGTTCTGGGCCAGCGGCAGCGGCAGCAGCTGATCGGCGCGGGCGAGGCGGCGTTCGACGGTGTTCCGGTGGGTGTAGAGACGGTCGGCGGTGCTCGACGCGTTAAACCGTTCACTCACATAGGCGAGCACCGTCTCCCGCAGCTGGGTGTCCGCCTTCGCGAGATCCCCCAGCGTGTCGGTCACGAACCGCTCCGCCTGCGCCAGATCCGCCGTCAGGACGGACACAAGCTGGACGTCCTCGTAACGGACGACGGCACGCGCGGAGCCCAGCCGGGCCAGGACCCGCTGCGAGGCCGCGGCATCCAGGTGGCTGCGACGAAATCCCTCAAGGTCTTTCGCCGGCCTGCCCAGCGTCACCCGCACGCCCGGCAGGTCGGCCAGCTCGCGCTCGACGACCGCCACGGGCGGCGTGCGGCCGGCGGGCATCCAGAGCCACAGGGCGGCCGTGCTCGCGACGATCGTCAATCGCCGATGGGCTCCACAGACTCGCATCACCCGTTCCGCCGCGTGCTCCAGACGACGGGCCCGGTCGATGGCGTCCACCCACACGATCGCCGCGATGTGGTCCCCCGTCAGGGCGTAGCCGAGTTGGGCCTCCGCCCGCGCTCTGCTGATCGGGGCACCTTCGAGCAGCAGCTGAACCGTCGCCTGCCGTTCGGCCTGCACACCGCGGGCCAGATCCTGCCGTTCCTCCTCGATGCGGGCGTACAGGACCCTGATCGAGTCGTCGACGTAGGCCGCTATCGAGTACTCCGACACCTCCAGCAGGTCCCGCAGGTCCTCCCGGTCGTCCGTCACCGCGAAGCAGGCGTCGATCCACAGGCGCCACGCGACCCTTTGCACGGCCCGCCAGGAGCCGAGGTCGTCGATGTCCATGCCCCGCCGCACCAGGTCGCGTGCGAAGACGAGAGTCTCCTGCTCGACGAGAGGCGGGACGCGCCGCCCCGGGCTGTGCATGTTCGCGGTGAGCCAGTGCAGCGCGCTGGCTTTGTTCATGCGCCGGTCACCCTCGGCGAGCACCGGGTCGTCGACGATCGCCCGGTACCGCGTGCCTCTCTGCGAGGCCGCCAACAGCTCGTTGACGAACCCCGGGGCCGTCTCCAGGAGCCGTTCGGCGACCGAGCGCATCAGCGCACCCACCGCTTCTCTCGGCGGGGGCCACAGTTCGTCGGTCTCCGGTACTCCTTCCGAAGTGGGTCCGGTCTGTTCCATATGTGCATGGTGCACCATCGCCCCCAGGCTCGGTGTCAGGCTGTCCCGGCCACGCCGGAAGGCCCAGCGGGGCACCGAGTGAGGAAGTCTCGGTGCCCCGCCGGGCCTCGGAGCGCGCGTTTCAGCGCGTCCGTCCGGTGGTCCGCTGTGCGCTCGCGATGTGGGCGGCGATCTCGGTGATCACGTGCTCCGCAAGCGAGTCCGGAAGGTGATGGCCCATGCCCGGTACGACGGTCAGCCTCGCGCTCGCGATGGCCATGGCGGTGGCGTGGCCGCCCGTCGGATGGACCATGGGGTCCCGGTCACCGTGGATGACGAGGGTCGGTGCGGTGACCGTACCCAGCTCTGCCGTGCGGTCTCCCGACGCCTGGATCGCCTGGATCTGGCGGGCCGTGCCGGCGGCGCCGTCCCCGGCCGTCCTGTCCCAGGTGCTGACCGCGTGGGCGGCCTCGGCCACCTCGTCGACCGGATGGCACGTCCCGGCCAGATGCGCGGTGAGCCGCAGGTGCGCGCGGACCGCCTGTGCCCGGGTGCGGGGCGGCGCGCTCGCCAGGAGCAGCTTGGTGGAAGCCGCCGGCTGACCGGCCCTGGGATCGCCGGTCGTCGAGTAGATCGAGACGAGCGATCTCGTACGGTCGGGGAATCGCGCGGCCATCGACTGCGCGATCATGCCGCCCATGGATCTCCCCACCACGTGGGCCGGTCCGACGCCGAGGTGCTCCAGCAGCAGCGCGCTGTCCGTGGCGAGGTCGGCCAGCGTGTAGGCGTCGGCGCGGGGCCGTACCAGGAGCTGGCGCAGGACGCTCGGCGGAGGGTCCTGGGCGAAGGTCGACCGGCCGCAGTCGCGGTTGTCCATGCGAATGACATGGTGGCCGCGGGATGCGAGGGTGCTGACGAAGTGCGACGACCAGGTGGTGAGGTCCTCGCCGAGTCCGCCGAGCAGCAGGACGGGGGGCGCGCCGGTCTCGCCGTCGAGGCGGTAGCAGAGCCGGGTGCCGTTAGGCAGCCGGACGAAGCGATCCTGTGAAGTGGTGGTGGCTTCCTTCATCTCGGACATCGACCCGCTCCCCTACGCGCCGACGTTCCGGGCGGCCGGCTCGCGGAACGGCCGGTCGGCGCGCGACGTGAACCGCAGGCTGTCGTCGAACAGCGGCCCGCGCAGCAGCTTGGCGTCCTCCGGGTAGGACAGCGCCATCTTCCAGGGCTGCTCCGTCCCCTGGCGGGGGATGATGTCGCTGGAGCGCTGCGCGTATCCGGCGCTGATGTCCATGACGGGGCGCGTCTCCATTCCGGGCTCGGCCACGGCGACAGCGGTGTCGTAGCCGAACGCATCCATGTGCTTGACCAGGCTGCAGAAGTATCGGCAGACGAGGCTGATCTTCAAGGTCCATGACGAGGTCGTGTATCCGACGGCCATGGCCCAGTTGGGAATCCCCGACATGAGCGTGCCGCGATAGGCGATCGACTTGGAGGTGTCGATGGGCTCGCCGTCCTTGAAGAGGTCGATTCCGCCCAGCACGCGCATGTTCAGGCCGGTCGCGGTGACGATGACGTCGGCCTCCAGTTCGCGGCCGGATTCCAGCCGGATTCCGTTCTTGGTGAAGCGGGCGATCTTGTCCGTGGCCACCGAGGCGTGCCCGTCCCTGATCGCCTTGAAGAAGTCCCCGTCCGGCGCCAGACACAGACGCTGGTCCCACGGCTTGTACGGGGGGTTGAAGTGTTTGTCGACGTCGAAGCCCTCGGGAAGGGACTTCTTGTTGACGTAGCGGATGAACGCTTTGCCGGCACGCGGGTACTTGCGAAGGCCGACCACGATCCCCCGGTCCATCCAGATGTTCTTGAACCGGGTCAGCGCGTACCCCCGCTGCTCGCCGAACATCCTGGTCAGCAGGAGCGCCACCGAGTCCACCCGGGGAGCCGGCAGCACATAGGTAGGCGTGCGCTGCAGCATCGTCACGTGCGCGGCGGCGCCCGGGCCGGTGGCCATCGACGGGACGATGGTGATCGCCGTGGCTCCGCTGCCGATCACCACGACCTTCTTGCCCGCGTAGTCGTAGCCCTCGGGCCAGTGCTGTGGGTGCAGGATGTCGCCGGTGAAGTCCTCGCGGCCCTCGAAGCGGGGCGTGAACCCTTCCTCGTAGCGGTAGTAGCCGGTACCGGCGAAGACCCAGTTCGTCTTGATCTCCTTGCGTACCGGTGCCTCGCCCGCCGTGCCGTCGACCTCCACGGTCAGCGTCCACGCGGCGTCCGCGGTGGACCAGTGACCGGAGACGACCCGGTGCCGGAGCCGGATCAGACGGCCGAGCCGGTTCTCCTCCACGGTCTCGTGCAGGTAGTCCCGGATGAGGGGGGCGTCGGCGATGGCCGCCCGGTCCTTCCAAGCCTTGAACTCGTACCCGAAGGTGTGCAGATCCGAGTCCGAGCGGATGCCGGGATACCGGAACAGGTCCCACGTGCCCCCGATGTCGGCGCGCCCTTCGAGGACGACCACCTTCTTGTGGGGGAACGCCTTGGTCACGTAGCGGGCGGCGCCGATGCCGGAGATTCCGGCACCGATGATCACGATGTCGAATTCCTCGGGGGCGCTCTTCGATTTGCTCATCACATTCACCCTTTGTTCGGCTCGCTTTCGCGATACGGACAACCTTGCCCGCGGGGATTCGGCGCCCACTACGCCGTCATGCGGCGGCTTGCGGCCACGGACGGTGCACTCTGCACACCCGCCGCGCGCCGTACCTCCTCGGCCGCCCGCTCGCCGGCGCTGACTGCGCCGTCGATGTAGCCCTGGTTGAGGACCGCGGTCTCCGTACCGGCCCAGTGGATCCGCCCGACCGGCTGGCGGTCCGCGTCGGTGTACTGGGTGAGTACGCCCGGGGGACGCGAGCTCACGCAGCCGCCGATCCAGGGCTCGTGCGTCCAGTCCTGCTCGAGGTAGGCGGTGGGACGGGCCGCCTCGGGGCCGAACAGGGTAGTCAGGTCGGCCAGGAAAGCCGCCCGGCGTGCCTCGGGGTCGTCCAGGATCTCGTCGGTCCAGCGCAGGCCGTAGCCGGACCCTGCCGTGCCGACGAAGGTGAGGAGGATGCCGACGCTTCCGTCGGGCGGTGAGTTGTCGACGACGTAGCTCGCGACGGGGAGGTCGGTGACCGCCTGGCCGCTGAAGCCCCGCTCCCGCCAGAAGGGCCGGTCGTAGACCGCGAAGATCTTGCTCTCGGTCCCGTTGCACCACCGCCGCTGGAGCATGGCCCGGCGGGTGGGCAGATCTGGCGTGAAGCGGATGCGGTTGGCGTCGGACGGAGCCATGGCGACGATGACGCGGTCCGCTCGTACGTCGATCCGCTCCGACCTCACCAGGACACCCTGGTCGCCCTGGTGGATCTCGGAGACCGGGGAGTCGAGGACGACCCTCTCCCCGAGTTGCTCGGCCATGCGGAGCGAGATGACCTGGGTGCCGCCCACGACCCGGGATTCCTGGGCTCCGCCGGTGATGTTGACCAGGTGGTCGATCCCGCCGCAGCCCGCGATGCGGGCGAGCTGGACGAGCAGCGACGTGCTGTGGAGGTCCTCCCCATCGGTCACGCTGAAGGCGAGCGTGAACAGCAGGCGGACCTCTTCGGTGAAGGTGTTGGCGTCGATCCAGTGACCGAAGGTGGTGTTGTCCCACTTGCGCGCGTTCTTGGCGGTCCACGGCGCGTCCAGCGGCACCGAAGCCGCCATGCGCTCCAGACGCAGCTGCGCCTGGGCGTAGTCGGCGAGGACGACGGGGCCCAGTGGCGGGATCGTACCCGTGTAAAGCTTGGTCCTCCCCTTGCGGCGGTAGATCGACTTGCCCTCGACGTACGTCTTGAAGGTCTCGATGCCGAGCTCGTCCAGGAGCGCCAGGATCCGGTCCTGCCCCGGACCAACCCACTGCCCGCCGCCCTCGGTGATCACGCCGTCGCCGACGTCGAGGTTGACGGTGCGCCCGCCGACCCTGTCGTTCGCCTCGATGACGATCACCGAGCGACCTGCCTCCGTCAGCCTCCGTGCAGCCGTGAGACCCGAGACGCCGGCACCGATGACGACGACGTCTGCGCTTTGTGGTGTGTGTGTCGACCTGTTCATGACGTTCCTCTCCGCGGTGGTTCCGAGGCGATGCGGTGCTGCACTGTGCAGCCTGCGGCTTTCGGAGGGGGCGCCTCCACACCTCTCTGCTCCGGCCTGGCGGCGAGAGGTGTGCAGGTTGCACCACTGTGTCCGGGAGGGGAACGAGGCGGTGACCTGGCCGGAGCATGGACACCACCTCAGAGGGCGCGAGGGGCCGAAGGCCGGGAGACCTATCCGTCCAGGGAGGTCATGACGTGCTTGATGCGGGTGTAGTCCTCGAAGCCGTACGCGGAGAGGTCCTTGCCGTAGCCGGACTTCTTGTAGCCGCCGTGGGGCATCTCGGCGACGAGGGGGATGTGGGTGTTGATCCACACGCAGCCGAAGTCGAGGGACCGGGACATGCGCATGGCGCGCTGGTGGTCCTTGGTCCAGACGGAGGAGGCGAGGGCGTACTCGACGCCGTTGGCGTACTCCAGGGCCTGCGCCTCGTCCCGGAAGGACTGGACGGTGATGACCGGGCCGAAGACCTCGTTCTGGACGATCTCGTCGTCCTGCTTGAGGCCGGAGACGACCGTCGGGGCGTAGAAGTAGCCCTTCTCGCCGACCCGGTGACCGCCGGCCTCGACCTTGGCGTGGGCCGGGAGGCGCTCGATGAAGCCGGCGACCTGCTTCAGCTGGTTGGCGTTGTTGAGCGGGCCGTACAGCACGTCCTCGTCGTCCGGCTGACCGGTCTTCGTCACGGCGGCGGCCTTGGCGAGCGCGCCGACGAACTCATGGTGGACGGACTCGTGGACGAGCACGCGGGTGGCGGCGGTGCAGTCCTGGCCGGCGTTCGAGTATCCGGCCAGGGCTATGTCCTCGACGGCCTTGGCGATGTCGGCATCGCCGAACACCACGACCGGGGCCTTGCCGCCGAGCTCCAGGTGGACGCGCTTGACGTCCTTGGCCGCCGACTCGGCGACCTGCATCCCGGCCCGCACCGAGCCGGTGACGGAGACCATCGCCGGGATCGGGTGCTCGATCATCATCCGGCCGGTCTCACGGTCGCCGCAGACGACGTTGAAGACGCCCGGCGGAAGGATCTCGCCGACGATCTCGGCAAGCAGCAGGGTCGAGTCCGGGGTGGTGTCCGAAGGCTTGAGGACGACCGTGTTGCCCGCGGCGAGGGCCGGGGCGAACTTCCACACGGCCATCATCATCGGGTAGTTCCACGGCGCGACCTGGGCGCAGACGCCCACCGGCTCGCGGCGGACGATGGAGGTCATGCCCTCCATGTACTCGCCGGCGGACTTGCCCTCCAGCAGTCGGGCGGCGCCCGCGAAGAACCGGATCTGGTCGACCATGGCGGGCACCTCGTCCGCCGCCGTCAGGGCGAGAGGCTTTCCGGTGTTCCTGGACTCGACCGCCACGAGTTCGTCCGCGCGGGCCTCGATCGCGTCGGCGATCTTCAGCAGGGCCAACTGTCGCTCGGCGGGGGTGGTGTCTCGCCAGTTCCCGAACGCGGCAGCGGCGGCGGCCATGGCCGCGTCGACGTCGGCCTGGCCGGAGAGCGGCGCGGTGGCGTAGACCTGGCCCGTCGTCGGGTCGATGACGTCGGTGGTGCGGCCGTCCACCGCATCGGTGAACGTGCCGTTGACGTAATTGCGCAGACGTATGGGCTTACTCATGGGTTCGACTCCTTGTTTGCGAGGTGCGGGCGCCGCGTTCGACGCCCCGGAATGAGGGTTCGCTGATCGGCAAGAGGCATGGCGGGACCGGGCGGTGGCCGCCATGGCGGCTGCCGCCTCCCGATGAGGTCGTGTCAGGTTGTGGGATCGACGGAGCGGTTGAGACGCGACGTCCGTCCGTCCGCGGAAGGCGTGGCCGGCCTCAGGAGGCGTCGTGGACGCGCTGGGACTGCTCTCTGGGGATGGGCGGGGCGATGGACCACAGCGCCTCGGCCTCGTCCTGCGCCGGGTTGTCCCACGCGTGGGCCGACCGCGCGGAGAACGTGTGGGAGTCTCCGGCCTCCAACAGGATCTCCTGCCCGTCGACGGCCAGGCGCAGGCTGCCACGGACGACGACCACGAAGACGGTCTCGGATTCCAGGGTGTAGGCACCGCCGGAGCCGCCGCCGGGATCCAGGATGGTACGCATCACCTGGACGTGTTGTTCGGTCGCGGGTGTGAGGAGATATTCGCGGATCTTCTCGCCACCCATCTCCAGCGGAGCCCCCAGGCCACTGCGGACCACAGCTTCGTCCGGGTAGTCGAACAGCGAGCCGACCGAGATGTCGAGGGCTTCGCACACACGCAGCAGCGTCGGTACCGAAATGGTGGTGCGGCCGCGTTCCACAAGGCTGAGGAAGCCTTTGGTGACGTCCGCGAGGACGGCCACCGCCTGCAGCGTGAGCCCCCGTCGCTGGCGGTCGGCGCGCAGCTTGGGGCCGAGCCGGGACATACGGGGATCCGCTGTGTCCTGGTCGGGTTCCTGGGGCTGCGGAGTGGAGGGCTTCACGCTGCCTCGCTTCCTTCTGACGGCCGGGTCCCGGGTGAGACGGGGCGGTGGATGCGGCGGTGGGGCTTCCCACGAGCGAGTTTAGCGGTGTAAAACCTCCTTAGGAAGTTTAGTGTCACTAAACTTGCATCAGCCGGCCCCCGTCCTCCGCCCTCCTGCCGCTCTCGCCGCGGCCATAGCCCTGGAGTACGCCATGAGCACACCCCCACGCCCTGGACGCACCGTCCGCGCCGCGGTCTTCAGCCGCCCGGGAGCACCGATCGAAATAGCTGACGTCCAACTGGCCGCCCCCGGCCCCGGAGAAGTCGAAGTGGCCATCACCGCGGCCGGCGTCTGCCACTCCGACCTGCACGTCCTCAAGGGCGAGTGGGAAGTCCCCGCACCCGCGGTGCTCGGCCACGAGGGCGCGGGGATCGTCACCGCCCTCGGTGCCGACGTGACCGACCTGGAGGTCGGCGACCACGTGGTGCTCTCGTGGGTTCCCAGTTGCGGAACCTGCCGGCAGTGCCGACTCGGCCGACCGTGGCAGTGCGAGCCCGTCGCCTCCGTCATCGCATCGGGCGGCGTTCTGTTCGACGGCACCAGCCGCTGGAGCCGCGACGGCGGCACCCTCCACCACTACCTGGGCGTTTCCTCCTTCGCCGAGCGCGTCGTGGTCCCGGCCTCGGGCGCCATACGGATCCGGCGGGACGCACCCCTGGACGTCGTCGCCCTGATCGGCTGCGCGGTAGCCACCGGCGTCGGGGCCGTCCGCAACACCGCCGCCGTCGAGGAAGGCGCCACCGTCGCCGTGATCGGCTGCGGCGGGGTGGGCCTGTCGTGCGTCCAGGGCGCCCGGCTGGCAGGGGCCTCCCGGATCGTCGCCGTCGACATCGACAGCTCGAAGCTGGACACCGCCCGCCGCCTGGGTGCCACCGACGCCGTCGACTCCTCACAGGTGGACGCCGTCCACGCGCTGAGGGGCGCCGTGCCCGAGGGCCTGGACTACGTCTTCGACGCCATCGGCAAGATCGCCACCACCGAGCAGGCCATCGCCGCGCTCGGCCAGGGAGGAGCCGCCGTCATCGTCGGCCTGCCTCCCATCGGGTCCACCGCCCGGTTCGCCCCCCTCACGCTGGCCGAAGCCAACCAGCGCATCCTCGGGTCGAACTACGGATCCGTCGATCCCCAGCAAGACATCCCACAGCTGGTCGACCTCTACATGGACGGCCTGCTCGACCTGGAATCCATGATCTCCGCCCGCCGCCCACTCGACCAGGCCCAGGCCGCACTCGACGACCTCGCCGCCGGCCGCGCCCTGCGCACCCTGCTCACCACCTAGGGCGGATAGCCCGCAGGATCGACAGGGCCGACGAACACGCCCTGAAACCCCCCGCTCGCAGCGACCTTGCCCGGCGGATCACCGCAGCAAGTCACCGGTCAGGGGCCCACACGCAGTGGTGGGCGTCTGCGACATTCACGTTGCACGCGGCTTCCCCACGGTGGGAAGCCGCGCCGTCGTCGGCAGCGTTTGCGGGACGATCCAGCCGTGTCCACGGCCAGTTCACCCAGACGGTCTCGCCCTCGTTGGCAGACGTCTAAGCCAAGCGGCGACATCCAGCGAACGTCGCAGGTCTGCGTCGAACCGCTCCGGGGTCGCCTCGGCGAGCGCGCGACGGATGCGAGTGGCTTCCTCGGCCGCGGCCAGAGCCTCCGCCCGCCGCCCCACCTTCCCCAGAGCGACGGACAGGTTATTCAGGGATGTGGCGAGGTCGGGCAGGTAGGCATCCGGGTTCACCTCCGCCAGCGGATGGTAGTGGCGTACGGCTGGTGAAGCATGGTGGTGAACCCGCTGCGCGACCGTCCCAGCCCATGATCATGGGGCTCGATGAAGACAGCGAGCCGGACGGCCCCGAGGAGTACCTCTCTGAAGGGGAGGAAGCGCGGGCTTTCGCCGAGCTGAACCGGCTGGCCGAGGAGCTGAAGGGGATCGATCCGGCGGCCTTCGGCGGCTACGAGGGTTTCTCTGGCCACGGCTCCTGGACCGCTGGCTCTACTGACCTCGACCTGACTGAGCCAGGGCCAAACGTCCCCGGAGTCCGGGGATGCCAGGTCGACCACCGACTGAGATGATCTTCATGTGGGCGCTGTGATCACGGTGTCGGAGCCGTCATGGATAGCACCGTACTCCGGGCTCACTTCGAAGGAGTTCGGCAATCTGATCACCGTGCTGCGGCGCGGAAGCTTGCCCATGGTTTGCAGTGGCCGTCCGTGGAGTCTTCAACCGGGAGCTCAGCGGCTTCCATCGCTCGGACATCGCGGTCTACTTCACCGTCGCCTTCTTGGCCTTGACCTTGGGGGGGGACAGCTGGCCCGAGACCGGAACGCGGTCCACAGGGGAAGCTACGTTCCACATAACTTCAGGGGCTGAGGCGACACTGCTTCCACCGCCCCACTCATGAACGTTCCCTTCATGACGTGCTTCCCAGGTTCTCTGGTCAGGAGGCCGCGTTCACGACGCCAGCGAACGCCCTCCCGGTCAGTGAAATCGACAGCCACTTCTTCGATCTCCACCTCCCATTCCTTCTTGAAGATGGGCCAGTTCAGCGGCGAGCTGTCAGAGCCGGGCAGAACGGGAATGTAGTGGTCCGGTCTGGGGGGCGACTCGTTGTACGCCAGGTTTTCGAATGTGAAGACCATGTCGGAGCACGGCGGCACGCTGGGCAGCGCCGCGCGGAAGAGGACCACATCCTCTTCGGGGTATCCGTCGGGCGGGAGGAGCACGGTGAAGATCATCTGGACAGTGGAGATGGGGTCGGGTGACCTGTTCATGAGATGCAGGCGGCTCTTGCCATCCTGTTGGAGGTCTGTCCAGAAGGAGATGCGGGCTGCTTGGGCCCGCTTCTTCTCTTCGGCCGCTTCCCCCGACTGGTCGAGTTGGTCTTGAGAGACCAAGGCCCCGAACAACGTCGCCACACCTGTGGTGATGAGACCTGCAAGGCTCGCGGCGATCGTGACGATCACGCCAGTCCTGACCAGCCGGGGGTGTTCCTGTCGCTTCGGGCTTTGAGGTACGTCTTCGTCTGCCACCCCTCGACGATGCGAGACGCCGGACGTTGCACGTTGAAGGCAGACATGTGACACAGCCGAGATCGATCATTCGGCTCATGCCCCACCGGTTGTGCGACATCCCGTGGGTCCTCTGAACCTCCCCGAGCCCTCAACCCCTCGGCCAGGGAGCGCCGGACGGGGCCAGAACGGACAGTCGGGCCGGGGTTCGGCGGGCGGCTGGGTACGTTCGCCGGTCGGCTGCCGCTGCCGGGTGGCCAGCAGTGCGGTGAGGGTGGCCGGTTCGGTGCCGGTGACGGTGGCGATCTTGTCGATGCTCAAGTGCAGCGTGCGGTGGAGCAGGTCGCCGTCCCGCCGCCTCCAGTGAAGACCGGTGGGGACCCGGACTGGGCTGAGCGACTCATGGTCATCACCGCCAGGCTCGCTCAGCGATCGGCCACGGACCTGACCAGCTGTTGGCCGTGGTGCGGCGGGGCTGTCGGCTGTCGGCTGTCGGCTGTCGGCTGTCGGCTGTCGGCTGTCGGCTGTCGGCTGTCGGCTGTCGGCTGTCGGCTGTCGGCTGTCGGAAAGCGTTGATCACCAAGCGGTACAGTCCCGGCCAAGAATCCAGCGGGCAAACATGGCCGTTGAAGTGCCGGTTCAGCTGACGTACGAGGTGACATGACGAGAGATATCTGACGGGTTGAAGATTCAGCTGCGCCACAGCCCGGCTGGCCGATGCGCGTCCCGCGTCCTGCGGACAGCCGCAGCCCTGCTCGGCGCGCTGATCATCGCCAACCTGATGGCGAGAGGCGTTGACGCCCCCGGCGGTGGGTTTGTGGAAGTTCCTCGGATGCGTGTGTGGGAAACGGGAGTGCTGGTGCTACACAAGAGCGGTCTGGTTCGGCGCAGGACTCGAGCGACTTTGGTCACTGATCACCAGACATCTCGGCGCCAATTGCCGCCGGCGTCGGTTCGGAAAGGTGACCGACTTCCGCTCTCGCGCCGGGTCGCGGGCCAGGCGCCGTCGGCAAGAAGAAGCAGCCGACGAAAGGCACGCCACGATGGGCCAACTCCGGTGCCACAGTGGCCACTTGCTCGTATGATCCGACTAGAGTGCGTGCCGGATGCAGCTGTGTCTGAGGGGGAATCGCATGAGCAACGACGCCGTACCACCGAACAGCGTGCCACCGGTTCCCACGTCTCCTCCCGTACCGCCACCGCCGGCTGCGCCGCCCGCAGCGGCCCCGCCGCCCCGCAGGATCGGGGAAGTGGCGGCGCTCATCTCGGCCCTTGCTGCCGTGGCTGGTGTGCTGCTCGGCTTCTTCGGGCTTCCGGCCGTGGTCAACTCGCCCACAGCGCGTAAGCAGGTATCGCAGGCGCCCGTCATCACGACGAGTCCGTCTCCCACGGTGGACGGAACGACCTCCCCGCCAGCCACCGGTCCTGACGACGTCTCGGAGGGTCCGTCGGAGGCACCGTCCCCGCCGCCGCCCGCCTTGCCGTCGGGCACTGTGCCACTGAGCGCTCTCGACCCGGTCTCTGGAGGCGACAGCTATGAGCTCAGGTCGGTGAACATGGGCTCCAAGCTCTACGACCAGGCGATGGTGTTCAACGAACAGTGCATCGGGCATGTCGAGTACAGCATCAATCAGCGGTACAGGTCTTTCTCCTTCGTGGCAGGGCTGGACGACAATGCCACGGCCGAATCGATCAAGTTCACGATCAGAGGCGATGGCCGAGTGCGGAAGACGGTCGGAGCGGAGATCAACCGTCCGCAGACCGTGACCGTGGACATGACGGGGGTGGTGAAACTAGTCATCGAGACCGAGATGCCGAACGGCTGCAAGCTCTCGGGTGTGCTTCCCGCCCTGGCGAACGCCACGCTCCACTCGTGACCGCGGGCGGCGGCACCCCTGGCAGCGGATGCCTGCCCTGAGTACCCGCCCCCGACCGGTACTCGGCACACCGTATGGCTCCACACATGATCGGCCGGACAGGTGCTAGAGCTGCCCTAGGGATATTGCCAGTGCACCGTCGGCTCGATCCCGGCGAGGAACCGCTGCAGTGTGCCCACGCTCGCAGGTGCGCACACCTTTCGGGGCGAATGCGCCCCCCTTCGCATGAACTCAAATAGTTCGTAACTCTGAGTAACGTTTCTGCTTCTTAGGGTGCGGCTTGGGGTGAGTCGACCGGCGAACCCCACACCCACCTCCGAGGAGTCAACTGATCATGACCACCCCTGTCGTCGACATCTGGGGCCCTGCCGCTCCGGAAGCCCGAGCCGAAATCTCCTCCTCACCGGAGCCTCACGATGAGTGGGAGCTCCCCGGCGGGAAGGCCTGGATCTTCTACAGGCCGCTGAACCGCAGGCAGCTCATCCGGCCGGTCATCCTCTCCGATGGCTTCTCCGGCGGGCCGAGCAGCCTAGACCGGCTCTGGGCGGGCCTGGAGGAGAACGGCGACTACCGCTTCATCTCCGAGCTCCACGCAACCGGCCGGGACGTGGTCATCCTGGGCTACGACGACCGGGCAGCATCGATCACGGCGAACGCCGACACCGCCATCGACTGCATCCGCCGAGCCCTGGCCGAGCGGGTGTCGGACTGCATACAGGGCGTCGCACCCGTCGGCGGAGCTGTGGACGGTGACAGGACTCTCCTGGTCCGGTTGGGAAAGTGACCGTCTTTTCACGGCAGCGGGGTTCCTCCCGTGGCGTTGATGATTTCTCCGGTGATGTAGCTGGCGTGGGGCGAGGCCAGGAAGACGTACGCAGGAGCCATCTCCGCGGGCTGGGCGGGTCTGCCCAGGGGCGACTGGCTGCCGAAGTCCTTCACGTCCGGCATCGTCGCGGGAATCAGAGGCGTCCACACCGGGCCGGGGGCGACCGCATTGACGCGGATACCGCGCTCGGCGAGCATCTGCGCCAGGCCTTGCGTGAACGAGATGATCGCCGACTTCGTCATCGCGTAGTCGAGCAGATGAGGGCTGGGCTGGTAGCCCTGAACGGATGTGGTGTTGATGATGGAGCCGCCGCGGGGAATGTGGCTCAAAGCGTTTCGGGTGAGCCAGAACATTCCGTAGAGGTTGGTCTTCATCACCCGGTCGAACTGCTCTGTGGTGATCGCCTCGATCCCGTCCGGCTGAGCCATCTGGTAGGCGGCGTTGTTGACGAGGATGTCGATGTGCCCGTGTTCGCTTACCGCACGGTCGATCAGGGACGCGCACTGGCTCTCGTCGCGGATGTCGCACACGACGGGCAGGGCTTTTCGGCCAGCTCCGTGGATCAGCCGCACGGTTTCCGTGGCCTCGTCAGCCTCCTCGGGCAGGTGGGTGAAGACGATGTCGGCGCCTTCGCGTGCGAAGGCTAGACAGACGGCCCTGCCGATGCCGGAATCGCCACCGGTGACGACCGCCGCCTTGCCGACGAGGACGTCGTGACCGCGGTACGAATCCTCACCATGGTCTGGACGTGGCCGCATTGAGCCAGTCGAGCCGGGATGGTCCTGCTCCTGGTCGGGAAACGGGGGACGCGGGTAAGCGGTCACTGGATCGGGAACGTGCGCTTGTTCCTGGGACATCGTGGTGGCCTCCGGGAGGGGTCTTCTGCTGCTCGGGTTCCGATCCCGTTCAGGATGCGGCGGGGTACGGGGAGGCCTTGAGGCGGCGGGCGAGGTGTGCGGTGTTGGCGGCAAGGGTCGCGGTCGCGTCCGCGGTCGCCTCCGGGGTCTTGTCGAGGTCCTGGTAGTCCGTCTTGTGCATGGCTTCGCCGACCCAGTAGGTCACGGCGTTCGGGGCGAGGGAGAAGCCGACGTCGTTGAGCCCCTGGAAGAGGTCGGCGCTCACCTTGTGCGCCCCGTCCTCGTTGCCGACGACGCACACGGCGGCAACCTTGCCGTAGGTGAGCATCCGGCCCTGCTCGTCGGTCTCGGACATCTCGGCGTTCAGCCGTTCCATCACCCGCTGGGCGGTACTCGCGGGATGACCGAGCCAGATCGGCGTCGACAGCACAAGAATGTCGCAGCCCAGAATCGTGCTGCGGATCTCCGGCCACGCATCACCGTCGCCCATGTCGGTCTCCACGCCGGCCCGCACATCATGGTCCGCGACACGGATCACCTTGCCGCTCACACCGTGCTCGCCCAGAGCCGCCATGGCCTGCTCGGCCAGCAGCTGCGAACTCGACCGGGCCGGAGAGGGGGACAACGTACAGACGAGAGCGACGGCACGTAGGGGGGTCGTTTCAGAGGCGTCCATGACCAACCACTACCCCCAGGCCTCATTCCTATCTCGTCTCACGAGACACTCAGGCCCAGATGGCCAGGGAGCGCCGGCCGAATTCGATCATGAAGCCCGACACCGCACCGATGTCGCCTGGACGACCGCCGAGTACGACGGCCCGGTCGGCGAACGCGTCTGGCACGCCGCGATCACCGCGGGCACGCCAGTCCCCTTGATCACGACGATCCTCCAGCGCCTCGACGCCCCTCCGGTCTGGTCCAGCGGGGCCTCGGAGACCGGCATACAGGTCGGCTTTTCGTCGCGCATCCCGCCCCCGCGCTGGTGCCGATCACCGGATCCACCAGGGCAGGCATCGAGGCCGCCCGATCGACCTCGGCCGGGCTGAAGCAGCCTCCCTGGAGCTGGGCGGCAACGCCCCCGCTCTCGTCTTCGACAACATGGACGTCGAGGCGGCCGCGGACGGCATCGCCCCCGCCTGCTTCGAGAACTCCTGACAGGACTACACCGCGCCACCCGCGTCGTGGCACACGAGAGGGTCCACGAGGCTCTGCTGGATTCCTTCACCCAGCGAGCCGGCGCTCTGGCGACGGGGCCCTGAGGGCGCGCTCCGGTTGTGCTGCGCTGTTCAGCGGTCCGAAGTCGTGCTTCTCGCCCGCCGGGATGTCGGAACGTCTGGGCGCCTCCCCGTCCACACCGGCGGCGGCCCGCGCCGACCGGAGTGCGAGGCTTTCCTGGCGAGCGGTGAATGGGTGGCAGGGCGTCCCTTCGGGTGCGGGCCGGATGGTCGTGTGTGACGCGCGGCGGCGCTGTTGGTGTGTTCTCGTCGCTCTGACCGTTCTCGGCGAATGGCCTTCGGACCGGAGCTGAGGACGGAGGAGGCATGCCGGATCCGAGGCCCGGCGCCGTCACGTCCGATGGAAGGACCGGAGCATGAACGCCGAACCGGGAGCCAGGGCGCGGACAGGAGCCTTCATCGCGGTCGCCGTCGCGCTCTTCTGCGTACAGGTCGACTTCTTTGCGCTCAACCTCGCCCTCCCCGGCATCGCGCGCGAGCTCGGCGTGTCCGCCTCCGCCACCCAGTGGACACTCTCCGCCTACATGCTCGCTGTGGGCTGCTTCTTCGTCATCGGCGGCCGGATCGGCGATGTCTTCGGACGCAGACCTGCCCTCCTGGCCGGCATCGCACTGTTTGTGATCGGCTCCATCGGCTGTGCGCTCGCGCCCGGGCTCGTGCTGCTCGTCGTCGCCCGCATCGTCCAGGGCATCGGCGCCGGTTTCGTCTTTCCGGTGTCGGTGTCGGTGATCACCAACGCCTTCTCCAGCGAGAACCGAGCCCGCGCGCTGGGAGCCGTCTTCGGTGTCGCGAACATCGGTACCGCCATCGGCCCGTTCATCGGCGGCGGCTTCACCGAGGGACCCGGCTGGCGGTGGATCTTCTGGCTGCTCGCGCCGCTGAGCGCAGTGGCGTTGATCATCGCCGTGCTGTTCGTGCCCGACTCCCGTGACGCCTCCGCGCCCCGTGAACTCGATCTGATCGGCTGCCTCGCACTGGTGTGCGCGCTCGCGTCGGTCACTCTCGCCGTCGAGCGCGGCGGCGCCTGGGGCTGGGATCACGCCCGTACCCTCACTCTGTTCGGCTTGGCGCTGCTTGCCGGTGCCCTATTCGTGCTGCGGGAGAACCGGACCCGCCATCCGCTCGTCGACCTACGACTGTTCCGGAACACTCCCTATGTGCTGGTGACGGGCATGGGCTCAGTCGCCAACATGGGCTACGCCGTGACGGTCTTCGTCGCGACGCTCTACCTCCAGGGTGTGCGCGGGCTGTCGCCGTTGATGGCGGGTGTGGTGTTTCTCGCCCCCGCCGTGGTGGTGGCGCTCACCGGTCCGCTGGGGGCGCGCCTCGCGCCCCGGATGCGGCCCACGGCCGTGATGGCGCTCGCCGGGGCGATTGCCGGGACGGGGATGATCGTGCTGACACTGGTCAGCGCCTGGTGGCTCTACGTTCCGGTGTTCGCATGGTGCGGACTCGGACTCGGACTCGGCTGGACGTTCTCCAGCGTGGCCACCCAGCAGGTCGTGGCGCCGGCGCGGGCGGGTGAGGCGTCCGGTGTGCTGCTGACGTTCCTCGTGACGCTGGGCGCCATCGCGCTCGCCGATGCGGCGGCCGCGATCACGGCAATGACCCCCGAGCAGCCGCCCGAAGCTGCCTACGACGCCATTCTGCGGTTCGGGGGTACGGTGATCATCGTCGCGTCCGTCGTGGTCATGACCGTTCGCCATCAGCTGGTCAGGCGTGGCAAGGTGCCTCCCCTGTCCATGCGAGCGCCTTGGCCGCCCCGATGAGCCGGCAGGAGCTTCCCACTACGGGACGCTGGTGGACCCGGCCGCTCTTGCCGCGCCGGCCGGACACGTGGCCGGCTCGATCGCCAGCAGCGGCGGCAGTCGCTGGAGCACCAGGTGCGCGTTGGACGGCAGGAGGACTGGCGGGGCTTCATTGAGCACCATGTCCGGGGCCCGGTCGAGGGCGAAGGGCCGCCGCAGCGGGTCCACCGATGCGCCGTGGACCACCCTGGACAGAGCCCGAGTATGCGGCGCAGGTGTGACACGAGCGCCCGCGCATCGCCTGCCCTCCGGATCTCCCCGTCCGCAGGTGTCCCCGCCGGTCACTTCACTGCTGCGCCCCGTGTTCTGCCGCCAGCGCGACATTGAGCGTCCTCAGGAAGTCGGCGACGGTCGTGAGCTGCTCCGGCGTGAACTGACTGCGCGCTGACTCCGTGGCTCGTGCCAGTGGCTGGAAGTACTGACGGGCCAGGGCGCGAGCGTCGGGGTTGTAGACGAGATGAACGACTCGTCGGTCCGCGCTCTCTCGAACGCGGCTGACGTGTCCCGAGCGTTCCAGCCGGTCGAGGCAGGCCGTGACGGCGCCCGAGGTGAGACGCAGTTCTTCCCTGAGAAGCGAAGGCGTGGCGGGCCCTCCCGTACCCATCGACGAATCCATGATCACGGCGAGGGCATGGATGTCCGTCGTGTGCAGCCCTTGCTGGTGCGCGAAGTCAAGCGTGCTGCGGTTCAGCTCCCGGTTCAGCGTGCGCAACAGCACGGCGTAGGCGAGCAGATCGCTGCCCTGGTCGGTCCCGGCTGATGAACGTGGCTGCATGAACCAAGTATAGGGTCACTCAATCATTGAGATAGTTTATCTTCGAGATACCTTGTTCACCTGCCTCGTTAGGGAATCGATGAACAGCGCGCGCCGACCAGTCCGCTGGCTGGTCCCCCTCATCCTCGTGGTTGTCTGGCTCGGCCTGGGTGGAGCCTTCGGCTCCTACGCCGGCAAGCTCGGTGAGGTCTCCACGAACGACCAGGCTGCCTTCCTGCCCCAGAACGCCGAATCCACCAAGGTGGTCAAAGAACAGAGCGCTTTCAACCAGCAGGAGACGCTGCCCGCCATCGTCGTCTGGACCGCGGACGGGGGCGGCGCCATCTCCGAGGGGCAGCAGAAAGCGGCGACCGCCGCACTACGGTCGCTGGCGAACGCGGAAGGTGTCGAGGGACCCCCTTCGCCCGCCTTCCGGTCAGACGACGGACAGGCGCTCCAGGGCGTGGTGCCGCTGAAGCCCGACCTGGGGGACAAACTCGGCGAGGTGCTGGACGGAATCGAGCGCGCCGCAGGTGATGTTCCGGCGACGCGGGCCCAGCTCGCCGGACCCGCGGCGACCCAAGGAGATCTGGGAGAAGCGTTCGCCGGCATCGACGGACTGCTGCTCGGTGTGGCGCTCGCCGCGGTACTCGTCATTCTGCTGCTGGTCTACCGCAGCATCCTGCTGCCCTTCCTGATCATCATCAGCTCCGTGTTCGCGCTCGGAGTCGCCAGCGCGATCGTGTACGTGCTCGCCGACAACGACATCGTCCGCGTCGACGGCCAGGTACAGGGCATTCTGTCCATCCTGGTGATCGGCGCGGCCACCGATTACGCCCTGCTGCTCACCGCACGATTCCGTGAAGAGCTCGCCACCACGAACGACCGTGCCTCAGCCGCCTGGGCCGCCACCCGGGGTTCCTTCGGAGCTGTAACCGCCAGCGCTGCCACCGTCGCGCTCGGACTGCTTGCCCTGCTGCTCAGCGACCTCACCAACAACAGGGCACTAGGGCCCGTCGGCGCGATCGGGGTGGTCTGCGCCGTCCTCACCACCCTCACGTTCCTTCCCGCGGTCCTGGCTCTGATGGGCAGGGTCGCCTTCTGGCCCGCCAAGCCGAAATCGGCCGACGCGGAAACGGGCGGTCACGGCATCTGGCGCCGTGTCGCCCACTGGGTGGACACCCGTCCGCGGCAGTTGTGGATCATCACCACCGGACTGCTGCTGATCGGTGCGGCGTTCTTCCCCGCCCTGCAGTCGAAGGGAGTGCCGCTCGATGAGCTGTTCGTGAACGACGCCCCGTCCGTATCAGCTCAGCAGACGCTGGGGAAGCACTTCCCGGGCGGCTCCGGGCAGCCGGCGGTCATCATCACCGACGCCGAGAGCCAGGCAGCGGTCCGGAAGGCCGCGGCCGGAACTCCCGGGGTGGCCAATGCGCAGGTGGTGACAGGCACCCCCGGCGGCCAGGCCTTGATCGTCGACGGCCGCGTCCGCATCGACGCAACTCTGACTGCGGCCCCTGACAGCGATGCAGCCAAGAAGACTGTGCAGAACCTGCGCGATCAGGTGCACGCCGCCAACGCGAACACTCTGGTAGGCGGGTACACGGCTCAGCAGTACGACACACAACGCACGGCCGAGCACGACAAGAACCTCATCATTCCGGTCGTCCTGGCGATCATCCTCGTCATTCTGATCGTCCTCCTGCGGTCCCTGCTCCTTCCCGTGCTCCTGGTCGCCACGGTGGGCCTGAACTACCTGGCGACTCTCGGCATCGCGGGACTCGTCTTCGAGCACGGGTTCGGCTTCTCCGGCACGGATGCCTCCGTGCCCCTGTACGGATTCGTCTTCCTCGTCGCGCTCGGAGTCGACTACAACATCTTCCTCATGTCGCGCGTCCGCGAGGAAACAGTCCGGCTGGGCACCAGGCAGGGAATGCTCCGGGGTCTCATCGCCACCGGCGGTGTGATCACATCGGCCGGTGTGGTCCTGGCCGCCACCTTCGCGGCACTCATCGTCATCCCCCTCGCGTTCTTGGCCCAGATCGCCTTCATCGTCGCGTTCGGCGTGCTGCTCGACACGATCGTGGTGCGGTCGCTTCTGGTACCCGCTCTCGTGAGGGACATCGGTCCTGCCGTCTGGTGGCCCAGCCGACTGGGGCGTGAAGCGGACGACGAGGACTCGCCCCTTGCCCGGACCGGACCGCAGCAGGATGCGGAGCTCGCCAAGAACAACTGACGGAAGCAGGGACACCGTGGCAGCAGCTGAGGCTGCTGCCACGGATCCTTTCCGCGCCGACCAAGGGCGTCGCCAACCGCTCAGCGCTGGACCGGGTCCGAGCCCGGACCGAAACCGGGGAGTCCTTGCGCTGATCGGCCCCTGGGGCTCAGGGAAGTCCAGCGTCCTGGGCAAGGTGACACGTCGCCTACGGGACGACGCGGCCAACGATGACGGGTGACTGGTCGCGGAACTCAACCCGTGGCTGTACTTCGATCTGGAGTCGCTGACGCTGGCACTGTTCAGCGAGATCCGCGAAGCCCCCCGAAGAATGAGGAGTGGTCCGAGGCGCGGGAGAAGATCGGCGGATTCGGCAAGGCCATCAGTTCTCTGGGGAAGGTCACCGCTCTCTTCGGCCTGGACTCCGAGGGGCTGATCCAGGAGGTCGGCAACCGCATCAGCGGCGGCACAAGCGCATCCACCGCCAAACACAAAGCCGAGGAAGTCCTTCGCAAAACGGGTCGCCGTCCTCGTCGTCATGGACGACCTGGACCGCCTTACTACCGAAGAACTCCGCGTCGTCTTCAAGCTGGTACGCCTCGTAGGCCATCTGCCAGGCATGTACTACCTGATCAGCTTCGACGACCGGACCCCGCTCGACGTCATGCAACGCAAGAAGCTCGTAGGTAACAGCGAGCCCCGTGCACGCGACTTCCTGGAAAGAATCACCCAGGCCCGGCTGGACCTTCCCGCCTTCCGCGAGCGCGACGCCGACTTTCTGGGTCAACTGCTCCCTCGCCGCAGTCCTTGCCTCGCGCAGCCTGAACCTGGCAGCAGCGAGCAGCTCAGGCTCTCCGAGGCCCACCACGGCTACCTGCATGGTCGGCTGCGCACCCCGCGGACCATCAAGCGGTTCGTCGGCCAGGTGGACGCCACCCTCGGCCAGCTCTTTGGCGACGTCGACATCATCGACTTCCTCATCGTCACCTTCCTGCGCACCAGCGAGCCCCGCGCCTACCAGTTGCTGTGGCAGCACCGAGCCGAACTCGCCGGCACCAGCGTCGACCTGCCCTCACGCCGCAGCGAACGGCCCGAGCAAGGCATCGAGCGCTGGCGCACCAGGCTGCAGGTAGCCGGCGTCGCCGAACAGCACCTGGACGGCGTGATCGGCCTGATGGGCATGTTGTTCGCGTCGCTCCCAAACACTCGGCTACGGCGCCCGCACCCAGGCCATCGCGCTGCGGCGCGGCATCGCTACTTCGACCGGTACATGGTCTTCGGCATCCCCGACGACGACCTTCCCGGCGCACTTTCGACACCGCCCTGCAGCAACTGGCCGACGGTACCCCCGGCGCCGAAACAGACGGACTCCTCCTGCGCCTGCGCGGCGACACCCAGCGCATTACCCGGCGCATCCAGTAGAAACGCGTCGCCTGCACCCCCTACCGGCTGCCAAAGTCCTCAATGCCGCAGCCCAGCACTACGGCCACTTGGCCTCCGCTCCCAAGGAGCCCTCGGTCTGTCTACCGCGGGCCGCGCCATAGACCTTGTTGCGATAAACCTCCTGACCGACCTCGCCGTCTCCGCATGTCGGCCCATCGACGAACTCACCGAGCTGCAGATCACGTTCATCTGGGCATGGCGCCTCACTAAGTCCGAGGTTTGCCGGACCTGGATCAACCAGGGTCCGGCCCGCGCACGTCCTGGACTAGGACGACAGCTCGAAGGCGATCAGCACCTGGCTCCGCCGCCGCAGGTTCCCGCACACGATTCCCGAGCGGGCCGACCAGGCTCGCAACCGGGCCCGGTGAGGCGACCGCGGAGGCCGCCCACCGGCCTTCGATCGCGAGGCCTACAAGCACCGCAACGTCGTGGAACGGTGCTTCAAGCGCATGAAGCCGCGGTGCGGCATCGCCACGCGGTACGACGAGCCGTACGCGCACTGGCTCACCGGGCAGGTGGCACTCACGGTCATCGGGCTTGGACAGCACTGTTGAATCCTGGTGGCAGCTCGTCAAACAAACGCGAATGCATGGACAAGCTTCCCGGTGCTCGTCCCCCGTGGTTCCATCCACGCACCACCGAGCGCAATCCGCGCGGAGCAACCTCAGCGCTGCTTCATCAATGGCGACAGAGGGTGTCGGGTTTTCGGCCGACGATGGACGTATGCGCGAAACCCCAGAAGAACTCACCAAGCTCCAGTCCCTCCTCGACTCCTCCCTCTCCGGCTCGACCGCACACCTCCGCTCGATCGTCGAGGGCCGCACCATCACGGCGGCGCAGCTCACCGCGGTCCTCTCCGGCATGTGCACGCTCGCCCTCTCCACGGTGACGGCAAAGGGTGAACCGCGGATCAGCGGCGCCGACGGGCACTTCCTGCACGGCCGGTGGCACTTCGGCACGGCGCGCAACGCCGCCAAGGCCCGTCATCTCGCGGCCCGTCCGGCCGCCAGCGTCGCGCACCTGCGCGGCGAGGACCTCGGCGTGTTCACCCACGGCACAGTGGAGGAGCTGAACCCCGAGGACGCCGAGACCACGGCCGACTGGCAGGAACTCCTAGCCCACTTGAAGGACTTCTACGGCGACGACGACGCCTGCGACTGGAACCGCGAGGTCGTCTACTACCGGCTGAACCCGCACTGGATGACCGTCTACGCCCCCGACCTCGACAAACTCACCGGGCCGTGAGCCGGGCCCGTCGACGAGGGCCCGCACCTACGCGTACGTGGCTGCGGGACCCAAGGACGCCCCGCACGACGGCGTACGGGCACGCCGCCGCGTGAGGCTGTTCACCCGGCACAGCTTGTTCGCAGGGTGGCCTTCACGTCGGTGCCACGATCCGGCGCGACACCGCGGCCTGTGAGGGCTCGATGCGCCGGCCCTACGCATCCGGGCTGTGACGTGCGGAGAGGGTCGGGACGTGAAGCCGGCGGGGATGCTGGTCTAGGACTCGTCGAAAGGTACCGGTTCGGTACTGGTGCGGAGCTGATAGGGGCGCAGCCGGTTCGACCTGTCGGACTTGGGGACCTGGACACGGCGGCGTCGTTCGGACATCTCTCCGGGGAACCGGTTGGTGGGCGGACGCAGAGGGTGCGCCGTGGGGTCCGGCGGAGGTCCTTCCTGATCCCTCAGCTTGCTCCCGAAGACGAAGGCGGCCAGCAGGACGGCGACGACGATGACTCCAATGAGAACGTGCACGTGAGCCCTCCATCAGGCGAATGTACCTTTTGCGGCTTTTCGCCTTTCTTGACTTGTCGGATGCGCCGGATATGAGGGAACAGTCGATCGGACGAATCCTCTCGGCCCGGCCGGGCAGCGCCGCCGCGACCGCCACGCTTTCGACGGACGGGCTCGTAACGTTGCTACCGTTCCGCATGGACGCCGAGGTGGCGGTGGGTGGGAATTCTGACCCCGGGCACCCTCTTCAACGGATCCGTCGTCCACACAGACGCGCTGCGGGAATTGGAGATATCACAGAGTGGGCGAACACCAGTCCTTCGCCGACTCTCCGCTGTACTCCGTCATGCTCCGCGGCTTCTGATCCACCACAACGAAGCGCCCGCCGGGTGCAAGGTACGACGGCTTCCCGGGCGGGCTCTGCCCTCATCATCTGTCAGACCATCACCAAGCACCCGGCGAATTCCCCCGGGCCCGGGCACTAACCGGCCAGGCTCGCGCCCACGGCCGCTCGGCGGCACGGAAGGGGCGCGGCCTCCGTCCGGTACAGGGTCGGGGATCCCGGAGACGTCGATCGTCTTTGTGGTCCGGCCGTCGAGGAGGAGGGTGACTTTGCCGGTGCCTGCGAGGACGAGGCTGGATGGGCGGAGGACGTCGAAGACCTGTCCTCCGCCCATCCTCATCTCCCCGCAGCAGGCCGTGTGGCAGAGATCCACAAGGCGCGGCGCGCCTGAGGACGCTCCGGCGGTGTCCAAGAACGGCACGTGAAACGTACGACTGCTACGCGAAGACATGGGCGATACGGACGGGCGTATCGCCCATGCCGAGGGCTCGTGGCTGTTCCTGGCCTGAGGGGCGAGCGAACTGCGGAAGGCGCTACTCCTCCGTCTTCCAGTCGAGCCTGAGTACGGCGAGATCATCGGTGTGACGTGCCGCGTTGAGGGCTTGGGCTTCCTTGATCAGGTGGTCTATGTGGACGGCGGGGTTGTTCGGAGGCAGCTCGCTGATGAGCCGGAGGAGGCCTTCCACCCCCAGCCGGTCGCGGCCGGAGCCGTGGTGTCCTTCGGTGAGCCCGTCGGTGTAGACGGTCAGTGCGCCGGTTGCGGGGAGCGGCAGGACGGTGGGGGGCCAGTGGCCGATCCCCGGGGCGAGGCCGAGGGCCGTACCGTGCGCCGCTGGTATCTCCCGGGTGCCTTCGGCCGTGGTGAGGAGGGGGCCGTGGTGACCGGCGAGGTGGAGGGTGGCGGTGGCCATGTCCTGGTCGAGGGTGATGATCGTGCAGGTGGCGAAGAGCGGCTCGTCGCCGCACTCGGCGACCAGGACGCGTTCCATCAGCCGCAGGAGTTCGGGGCCCTGGTGGCCGCCGAGGACGAGGGAGCGCCAGGCGATGCGGAGGCAGACGCCGACGGCGGCGGCGTCGGGGCCGTGTCCGCTCACGTCGCCGACGACCGCGTGCAGCAGTCCGTCGTCGCCCTCGACGACGTCGAGGAAGTCCCCGCCGAGCAGGGCGCCCTCCGCGCCGGGCAGATAGCGGCTCGTGACGGTGACGGCGGACGTGTCGAGGATGGGCTGGGGCAGCAGCCGCCGTTCGAGGCGGGCGTTCTCCTCTGCTCGGAGCCGGGCTTTCTGGGCCTGGGCGGCGGCGCGCTCGGTCTCGCTCCGGTAGACCGCGTAGCGCAGGGTCCGATGGAGTAGTTCCGCCTCGACCCGGCCCTTGACGAGGTAGTCCTGTGCACCGGCCGTCATGGCCTCCGTGCCGGCTTGTTTCTCCGACAGCCCGGTGAGGACGATCACGGCGGTGTGCGGTGCGAGGGCACGGACGGCCGCGACGGCCTCGGTGCCGGATATGTCGGGTAGATGCAGGTCGAGGAGCACGCAGTCGTGCAAGTTGGTGGAGAGCGCGGGACGGGCGTCGGCGAGGGTGGTTCGCGTGGTCAGCTCGAACCGCAGCCCGGTGTCGTGGAGGAGCTCCTCGACGAGCAGGGCGTCGGCGTCGTCGTCCTCGATCAGAAGGATGCGGTACATGGGCTCGGAGCCGTGAGTGGCCTGGGGGAAGCCGGTCATCTCGCCTGCTCCGCGTTGGCGCGGGTGGCCTCAGGCATGGTGGAGGGTCCCGTGATCGTGGGCGGGGTGCTGGCGAGGGTGAACGTGATCCGTGCCCCGTCGCGGTGGTCGGGGTCCACGGCGATGGTGCCGCCGTGGAACTCGACGATCTTCTTGCACATCGCCAGCCCGATGCCGCTGCCCTTGTAGGCGTCCTTGGTGTGCAGCCGCTGGAAGATCACGAAGACCTTCTCGGCGTACTCCGGAGCGATGCCGATGCCGTTGTCGGTGACGGCGAACTGCCACACGTCTCCGTCCCGCTCGGCGGAGACGTGGATGCGGGGCGCCGTGTCGGGGCGATGGAACTTGATGGCGTTGCCGATCAGGTTCTGCCACAGCATGCCGAGCTGGGCGCCGACGGCGGTCAGGGACGGCAGCGGATCATGGGTGATCGTCGCTCCGGTCTCCTCGATACTCACGCTCAGCGAGGACAGTGTCCGCTCGTGCACTTCCTCGAGGTCGACGCTCTTCAGGTCGTCCTGAAGGCGTCCCACCCGGGAGAACTCGAGAAGGTCGTTGATGAGGACCTGCATGCGGTTGGCTCCGTCGACCGCGTACGCGATGTACTGGTCCGCCCGTTCGTCCAGCTGGCTGCCGTAGCGGCGCTGGAGCAGCTGGGTGAAGCTGGAGACCTTGCGCAGCGGCTCCTGAAGATCGTGGGAGGCCACGTACGCGAACTGCTCCAGCTCGGCGTTGGAGCGCTGCAGATCGGCAGACTGCGCGTCGAGGCGGAGCCGTGCCTCCTCGGTGAAGGCCAGCTCCCGTACGAGGCGGCGGCGCATGAAGTCGATCTCCGCGCTCAGGTGGCGCAGGTCCGCCGGGCCCATGGGCGTGATGGGGTGTTCGAAGTCACCTCCGGCGATGGTCCGGGCGTCCGCGCCGAGCCTCTCCAGGGGGGTGGTGATGCCCCGGCGCAGGCCCTCGAAGACCAGAACCGCCAGCAGCACGATCAGCCCGGCGATGGCGATGAACACCCAGTTCCGCAGCTCCATCGTGTCCGCGAGGTCCTCCACCCCGCGTGCCCGTTCGGTACGCAGCCCCTCCTGCTGGGTCAGCAGCGCGGCCCGGATCGCGTCGAAGGCCTCCTTGCCTTCCGCGGCCCGCTCGGCGGTCAGGGGCGAGGGTGAGCCGGCCGGGGCGGCCGCGACCGGGCGGGCGATCCGTGCCTGCCAGGTCTCCACGGCGGCCTCCACCGCCGCCAGGTCCTTCATGCGAGCCGGGTCGTCATGCAGCAGCTCACGCAGCCGTGTGCTGAAGGTCTGCTGCTCCTTGAGGCCTTGCTGGTAGGGGGCGAGGAAATCGGAGGCGCCGGTCTGCCCGTAACCACGGATACCGGTCTCCTGGTTCAGCAGCGCCGACTCCAGACGGAAGGTCGTGCTCAGGGCCGGCGACTTGACGTTCACGAGGTCGTCGCTGAGCGAGGCCGTACGCCCCAGCACCCACGCCCCGGTGATTCCCAGGACGGTGAGAACCGTCATCGCGCCCGCCACGCCCACGCGCAGCCACCTGCGGGTCGTCCAGGTGGACAGCCTTCCCCCGCGTGGTTTCGCCGTTCCGCTCATGCCAACCCCTCCGATGCCGACCGCCCCCTCAGACACGGGCGACAGCGGACACTTTAGAGGGTGACCGACAATGAATGTTGTCGCAGGGTCGGATCCGGGCCTACAGTGCCAGTTATGCCTGGCAAGGACTTCGTTCTGCGCACCAATCCCGACGAGACAGCAGCCGTCGCGAAGGCCGCGGTCGCTCAGATGACAAGACGCCTTGCGAAGCAGCTGCTGGAAGACGTCCCGTCCGCACCCGACGAGGCGGCGGAGGCGCTGACGCGTCTGCATCTGCTGGAGCAGCTTCAGCAGGCCGCCGAGCAGCTCCAGCGGGGAGCGGCCCTGTCCGCGGCCCGCGGGGGCGCGGGCTACCCGCAGATCGGCGCCGCGTGCGGCATGACCCGCCAGGGTGCCCGCCGGCGCTGGCCGGGACTCTTCGACCACTCCGACGAAGCACCCATGGAGCACCTGATGTCCACCGCCCCTGCTCAGCCCTTCGACGTCCTCCTCGTCGAGGACGACGTGGCCGATGCCATGCTGATCGAAGAGGCCCTCTCCGAACGGGGCACCCGCAATCTGGTGCAGGTCACCGACGGTGTCGCGGCACTCGAACACCTCCGTGCGCCCGGCACCCGCCGCCCCGACCTCATCGTCCTGGACCTGAACATGCCCCGCATGAACGGCCGGGACCTGCTCAAGGTCCTCAAGACCGACGAGGACCTCCAGACCATCCCGGTCGTGGTCCTCACCACCTCTTCCGCCCCCGACGACGTGACCGGCGCCTACAGCAGCCACGCCAACGCGTACGTGACCAAGCCGGTCAACCTCGAGGAGTTCGAGCAGGCGGTCCAGAGCATCGACGCCTTCTACCTCGACACGGCCACCCGGGCTCCCCGCGACTGACCAGGTTGCGGTCCGACGTCCTTCCACTGCCTGCAAGCCCAGCGCAACACAGGCTTGCAGGCAGCTGCCGGTACGACCTCGCCACAAGCTCTGGCGAACCGGGACGAAGGATGAGGATCCCTGCCAGGATCCTTGGTTCAGGTTCCGCGCGCTCCTTGCCGGCCAAGCATCCTCGGGACGGCGGATCTGGGCACGGCCTGGGTCCTGTCGTCACATGGCACGCCCACATCAGGAGTGATGCGAGGGTGACGGACACTTCATAGGACTGTGGGTTTGTCGCAGCGGGGGGGCGAGGGGTCGGTGCGCTGGTCTGCGGGAGCAGCGCCTGCACGGCGATCGCCGCTTCGGCGGGGCGGGGCGGTGATGACGGGGGCGACAACTGTCTCTCGCGCGATCTTCATCACCGCTCCCACCGGCCTGGTCGGCCACGTCGGCCACGTCGGCCACCAGATGCTCGGCGTGCCAGTGTGTGTGGTCGCACGCGATTCCGCCCGGCTGGGCTCGAGTAGCCGGGGCGCGTAGAGGTCGTCCAAGTTTGCCCAGCGATCCCGATGCCTCGCCGAGGCGTTCGCCGACGCGAGAGCGCCCTGTGGCCGACCCCGCCGGCCCCGCAGGCCCGGCAGCGCCTACGGCCGGCTGCCGGCAGCCGTGCCAGGAGGTCCTCTGGCCCGCCGGCCTGGCTCTGATCACACAAGGCCCCCGCCGTGTCGTCCCGGCAGCGGCGGCCGGGCGCGGCACAGTGGAGGCATGGACACGAGCGACGACGGCCCCCTCGCAGGGGCCCGGGTGGCGACCCGGCTGCCCGCCCAGGACCTGGAACGGGCCCGGCGCTTCTACGCCGAGCATCTCGGCCTGGCGCCCGTGGACGAACGGCCCGGCGGCCTGCTGTACCGGTGCGGGGACACGGAGTTCGTCCTCTTCCGGTCCGCGGGGGCCTCCCCCGGTACCTTTACGCAGATGGCCATCGAGGTCCACGATCTCGACTCCGTCGTGGCGGAGCTGAGGCGGCGCGGTGTGGTGTTCGAGGAGGTGGACCTGCCCGGGTTCAGGACCCGGGACGGGATCGCCGAGATCGACGGGAACTACCCGAGCAAGGGCGCCCGGGGCGAACGCGGCGCCTGGTTCCGCGACAGCGAGGGAAACCTGCTCGGCATCGGCGAACCGGTCCTCTGAGCAGGCGCCGAGCGGTCCAACGCCGGTGACGCGGCCAGCGTGGCCGCGCTCTACGAGGAGGGGCCGGTGATGGCCTGTCCCCGGCGAGCTGACGGTCGGACGGGAGGCCATTCGCGAGCTGTGGGAGAAGGTGCTGACGAACCGCCTCCGCTTCGAACCCGAGTAGCCGCTGCCGACGCTGGTCAGCGAAGGCATCGCCCGCACCTTGACTCCGCTAAGGCACGGGTCCGGCGAACGTTGGAGCAGCGGGCGAGCCTTTAGATCTGTCCAGAGTGCGGCCGGGAGGACGATGGGCAGGACGATGCGGTCGCTCACGTCGTCCGGGGACGGTCCCACCGGCCGGCTGAGGTTGACGCAGGCCCGGTTGGACTATCTGGCAGAAGTGGCCGAGGCAGCCTATGGGTACATGACACGCGGTGGTCAGGGGTCGTGACTGTCAGCCCCGCGGCGATAGTTCGGCCAAGGCGCCGGATGCGAGGATGCTGATGGCAGGGTTCCATGAGGAGGGAAACATGGTTGTGCCGCATCCGACGGGGTTGATTTCGGTTCTGCTGGACCGGACTGCTCGCGTCGACGAGGGTGACGACGCCGCGATGGACCTTGAGGCGTACTAGGGTGAGTTCGTGGTGCAGGCGCTCGCCGATGTCGCCCGCTCGCCGGTCGACAACGAGCTTGTGCTTGCCTCGGCAGCGGAGTCCTCGGGTCGGATCCTGGCCCGGGACGGCGGGCTTCCTGAAGATCTCCTTGCGTCCCTTCGACCTGACGCACAGCGCATCGCGGAGGAAGTACTACGCGCGAATCGCCAAGTGGAACACCAAGCTCGCACCAGCCACTACAAACAACGCGGCCACGCACCCACCAGAAACTGCTCAGCCGTGAGGTCAAAGACCGTTGCAGGACTAGGCCGTTCGCCGGGCGCGGGGTTCGCAGCGTTGTTGCCTGCTGGCAGAGCGCCACTAGGCCGTGTTTTGAAAGTCGGCTCTCTTCCTCGCCTCGCATCGTGATGATCTCGGTGTGGGGCGAGGGGATCTTTCTGACGGGCAGTGGGCGGTGCTGGAGCCGCTGTTGCCGGTCGCGGTGTTGGGGCGGCCGTCGTTGGGCCGGCGGAGGCTGATCGACGGGATCCGGTTGCGGGTGCGGACTGGTGCTCCGTGGCGGGATCTGCCGTCGGAGTATGGGCCGTGGCAGACGGTCTACGGACTCTTCCTGCGCTGGCAACGCGACGGCACCTGGCCCGAACTGCTGACCCGGCTACAGGTCCGGGCGGATGCGGCCGGGCTGATCACGTGGGAGGTCAACGTCGACTCCACGATCTGCCGGGCCCATCAGCACGCCGCGGGCGCCCGCCGTCACGGCCAGTCCCAGAAGGAACCGCCGGGCGGAACCCGTGCCGAGCCCGACGACCACGGCCTGGGCCGATCCCGGGGAGGCTTCACCACCAAGATCCACCTGGCCTGCGAGCAAGGCCAGCGGCCACTATCTCTGCTGGTCACCGCAGGTCAGCGTGGTGACAGCCCTCAGTTCACCGCTGTCCTGGAAAGCATCCGGGTGCCCCGCACCGGACTCGGCCGTCCCCGTGTCCGGCCGCTGCGAGTGCGGGGCGACAAGGCGTACTCCTCCCGCGCCAACCGGGCCTACCTTCGAAAGCGGGGAATCCGGTGCACGATTCCGGAGCCTGCCGACCAGGCCGCCAATCGCAAGAGGCGAGGAAAGGGCGGCGGGCGGCCTCCTGCGTTCGATCGCGAGGACTACAAGGCCCGGCACGCGGTCGAGTGCGGGATCAACCGGCTCAAGCGCAACCGGGCGGTGGCGACGCGGTTCGACAAGCTTGCGGTCCGCTTCGAGGCCACCGTCCTGGTCGCCGCGATCGGCGAATGGATATGACGGGCCTGAGCGGTCGGTTCCTGCACGAGAACGATGCAGCCTGGCTCACTGCAGGCCGGGACGGGGCACTGCTGCCCTCACGGTCGCGCAGTGGCTTCCCAGGCGGCAGTGACACACCCTTCTTCCCAGTGCCACCACTCCTTCGTCTCGCCGTGCTCCAACAGCTCGCGGATTTTCAGCAGGTCTGCCTGCGGCGGGACCTCCAAGGCCACCATCCCGAACCGCTCGATGCCTTCGCCCGTCGTGCCGAGGCGATGGAAGACCTCCAGCACGCTCTGCCGGGCAGCGGCAGAGCCGTCGTCCTTCAGCACGATGAGCCGGATGGTGCAGTTCTGCGAGGGCTGCACCGTTTCTCCGGCCCAGAGAACACCGTCATCATCCGGTTGAACCCTGATGATGTCGCCACTGGCGACTCCGCGGACGAACCAGGGAGTGTTGTCCAGCCGCACCGTCCCATCGCCGAGGTCGACAGCCCACAGGCTCTCGACACTCGCCGGCGGCCAGCCGTCCTCGTCTATCTCCATGCGGAAATGGACCTTCACGTGGTCGTCACTGATGTTCGTCACCGAACCATCATCTACTTCGCACCCACCAGACCAGCCTGCGGAGCACCAAGGCGCATGCCTCCGGACCCGGCTGGCAGCCCGCGCCGACCGCCGCCAGGTGACCGGCTTCTAAAACACGGCCTAGCGCGCCATGGACGGTCGGGGCCTCCGCGTTCTGCTCGGACTCGTCGACCTCGTCAACCGGTCTGGCGAGGTTCCCGCCCAGTTGGCGTGCAAGCCCTTGTGCGTGCTGACCGGCAGCGGCACCTTCTCGGCCCGACGAGGAGCAGGCGTATGACCTCCGGCAGTTCGGCCGCGTCGTGGTCGTCGGCGAGCGACCCCGCGGCGCCGGCTACGACGGTCCTCGGGCGGTCAAGGCGGTTCGTGCCAGTTCTCGTAGCCAGGTGTGTGCGTGATCGTTGTCGTAGCGCTGATGCCACGACAGGTACATCGCCGCCGACGGCAGTTCGAGCGGCAGCGGGAGTACGGCCAGTCCGAGCTCGGACGCCGCTGAGCGCGTGGTGGCTTCGGGGACGGTGATCACGAGGTCGGAGCCGCGCGCGAACTCCAGCGCCGCCGCTTCCGTGGGCGCGGTCGCAACCACACGGCGGGTGAGGCCGAACCGTTCGAGGGCGGCGTCGACGGTGTTGCCGAGGTTTCCGCGCCGCGAGACGGTGACGTGGTCGGCGGCGGCGTAGCGCTGCGGGGTGACGGCACCGACGCGGGTGAGGGGGTGCCCCTGCCTCACCACGAGGACGAGAGGGGTGTCGCCCACGTGCTCGGTACGGACGTCCGGTGCGCCCTGCCGGTTGGCGTTCGCCTCCAGGTCGACCTCTCCGCGCCGCAACTCGGGCGTGTCGACGCTCGACTCCGCGACGAAGCGGAGTCGTACGCCGGGCGCCTGCTCGCGTACCGCCTCGAGGAGAGCGGGACCGCTCATGGCGACCAGGGAGTCGTGCCAGCGGAGGGTGAAGGTGCGCTCCAGGGTGGTCAGATCGAGTTCCCGGCTGGGTGCCAGCACCCCGTGGACCTGGTGCAGGAGGTCGTGGACCTGTTCCCGGACGGCGAGCGCGTACGGCGTCGGAGTCATCGTGCGGCCGGTGCGCACCAGGATCTGGTCGCCGGTCGTGCGGCGGATGCGGCCCAGGCTCCGGCTCATCGCCGGGGCGGTGACATGCAAGCGCGCGGCCGCGCCGGCCACGCTCCCTTCCTCCAGGAGTGCGTCGAGGGCCGTGAGCAGGTTCAGATCCAATTGCATGAGAGTAATCCTACACGTGCTTTACATGCATTTGAAGTTAATCATGGGGGCGCCTACCTTCGAGGAAGAGCACGGGCCGGATCGCACGGTCCGGCCCGAACAGCCCCTTCTCACACGGGAGTAGCACCATGCGCGAATCGCTCCGTACCACTGGGACCACCTCCGACGCCGACCTGCTCGCCCGGACGGCGGACGCTGTGCGCGCGGCAGGTTCGTCGCTGCGCGAGCGCTTCGGCGAGGTGGTCCGCTACCGGACCCGCGAGGAGCTGATGCGGGCGCTCGCCGTCAACGACGACACGGTCCTCGCCGTCCTTCGCCCCCGACTCAGCGGCCTGCGGCCGGAGGCCGGCTGGGTGGAGAACGAACTGGACGGCGGGTTGCTGCCGCCCGGTGAATGGTGGGTCGTGGATCCGGCGGAGGGCAATGTCAACCACCTGCACGCCCTGCCGGAATGGGCGGTGACGGCCACCCTCGTGCGGGACAACCGGCCGGTGCTCACCGTGGTCCACCTGCCGTTGACCGGCGAGACCTACACCGCGCTCGCCGGCGCGGGCGCCCACCTCGACGGAGCGCCGCTGCGCGTCTCCCCCACCGCCGACCTCGGCCTGAGCATCGTGGCCACCAGCCAGGCCAGGCCGGACGAGGACGAGAAGGTCGTGCGGCAGGTCGGCTCCTCGATCACCGCGATGCTCTTCGACGCGCTCGTCGTCCGCACCGCCGTTCCCGCGACCCTGCACCTGGTGGACGTCGCCGCCGGCCGGATCGACGCCTTCTGGCAGTTCGCCGGTGCCCGCGCGGACCTGCTGCCCGGGGCGCTGCTCGTCACCGAGGCCGGCGGCCAGGTCTCCGATGCCCAGGGCCTCCCCTGGACGCCGCGGAGCGGGAGCTTCCTGGCCGCCGCTCCCGGTGTCCATGCCTCGGCCGTCGCCTCGCTCTCGCGCTGACCGCCCACCGCACAGCCACCATGGATGGAAGGAACGCATCAACATGACCACCATCGCAGTCCTCGGCAACGGCCGCGTCGGCGGGAACCTGGCCGCCTCCCTCGAGCGGGCGGGACATCGGGTGACCTCCGCGGGCCGTGCGCCGGGCGCCGCCGCCGACGCCGCCCGGGCCGCCGGGATCGTCATCAACGCCACCCCGGGCGCCGGCTCGCTGGAACGGCTCACGGCCCTGCGCGCGGAACTGCGCGGCAAGATCCTCGTCGATGTCTCCAACGCCACCGTCGCCGGACCCGACGGGCTCCCCGCCGACCTGATCCACCCGGGCTCCAGCCTCGCCGAGCGACTCCAGGAGGCGCTTCCCGAGACGCGCGTCGTCAAGACGCTCAACACCATGCTCTTCCCGGTGATGACCTCGCCGTCCTCGCTCGCCGAAGCACCCGACGTCTTCCTCTCCGGCGAGGACCCGCAGGCCAAGCAGACGGTGCGCGAACTCCTCGCCGACCTCGGCTGGCGCGAGGAGTGGATCACCGATCTCGGTGGCATCCGGACCGCCCGCGCCACGGAGGCCGCCGTCCTGTTCGTACCGCACGTGATCCGGTCCAGCGGCTTCGCGCCCTTCGCGATCTCGATCGCCCGCTGATTCCCGCGTCCACCGGACGCGACCGCTAGGGCGCCGGGGGCCCGCGCGGTGGTGAGGGGCGCGCCGGTGAGCGTGGCCCGCAGCAGATTGCGGCGGAGGGGCGACGTCACTGCCGGACGGATTCCTCAGCCTGTCTGCGGAATCCGTCCGGCTACGCGGTGAGTTGCCGAATGGGGGACGGCTCCCGGGGCCTTCATCAGGGGCCTGCCTCCCGGGCACCGACGCACCCGACCCCGGTTCACGGTCGGGTGCGTCGGCCCGGGCGACGCCTCGGCCGCCCCCGGTGGGTTCAGCGGACGGCCGTGCCGGTCGACTGCCCCGCGAGTGCCAGGCCGTCCCGGTGGGGCAGCCCCTCCCAGTCCCCCTCCACTCCGACGCACGCCGCGCCCGTCGCGGCCGCCCGCCGGAGGCGTTGGTCGAGGATCAGCCCGTCGAGGTGGGCGGAGAGGTAGCCCGCCACGAAGGCGTCGCCGGCGCCGATGCTGTCCACGACGGCGACCGGCAGCGCGAGCTGGTAGTGGCTGTGCTCCGCGACGTGGGCGTGGGCGCCCGCGGCGCCCGCGGTGACCACCACTTCCTCGACTCCCCGCGCGAGCAGGTCGGCGACCGGGTCGGAGGCCGGGCTGAGGAGGTCGAGTTCGTCCTCGCTGGCGAAGACGGTCCGCACCCAGGGGACGAGCTCGCCCAGCGCGGCGGCGGCCTGCGGCCGGTCCCACAGGCGGCGGCGGAAGTTGACGTCCAGGCTCACCCTGGTCCCCGCCGCGTCGGCCGCCCGGGCCGTGGCGCGCACGGCCGCGCGGGCCGAGGCGGAGAGGGCGGGGGTGATGCCGGTGAGGTGCAGGATCCTCGGGCCCGCCGCGTCCAGGGCGGCCAGGCACTCCTCCTCGGTCAGGGTGGACCCGGCCGATCCGGTCCGGTGATAGCTGACGCGCGTCACGTCGTGTCCCGGGCGGTCGAAGGCCACGAAGCCGGTGAAGGCGCGGTCGGTGGAGCGGACGAAGCGGTCGTCGACTCCTTCGGCGCGCAGGGTGCGCCGGACGAGGGCGCCGGGCTCGTCCGCCCCGACCGCGCCCACCCACGAGACGTCGTGGCCGAGCCGGGCGAGGCCGATCGCCACGTTGCTCTCGGAGCCCGCCACCGACATCCGGGCCTCGCCGCCCAGTCGCATCGGCGCGGACGTCCGTATCGAGGCCATCGCCTCACCGATCGTCAGGACATCGGTCATCGGCGCGTCTCCTCGACGTGGTAGGCGTGGGCGCCGAGGACGGACGGGGTGGTCTCCGGCCGTACGCGTCCGATCTCAGCGAGGAGTTCGGCGGCGCGGGCCGCGAGGTCGTCCTGCGGGCCGCCGGACCCTGCCGTGCCCAGCAGGGGTGAGCCCACGCCGACCGCGCGGGCTCCGGCGGTCAGGTAGGCGCCTGCCTCGGAGACGGTGACACCGCCGACCGCCGTCAGCGGGGCGTCCGGCAGGGGTGCCAGGAGTTCGCGGAGGTAGCGCGGTCCGTGGACGCCGGCCGGGAACACCTTGACGGCGGTCGCCCCGCACTCCAGGGCTTCCATCACCTCCGTGGGAGTGAGCGCTCCGCACACCAGGGGGACGTTCAGCTCCACGCTGCGCCGGGCACCGGCGGTCAGTCCGGGAGTCACCGCGAAGGAGGCGCCCGCGGCGGCGACCGCCTCGGCCTGTCCGGTCGTCAGTACCGTTCCCGCGCCGATCAGGACGGACCGGGGGTGCTCCGCACGGGCCGCTGTGATGACGTCGACGGCGCCGGGCGTGGTCAGTGACACCTCCAGGGCGGTGATCCCCGCGCCGGCCAGGGTGCGGACGCACTCCAGGGCGAGTCCGGGCGTGTCCGCGCGGATGATGGCAAACACTCCGCGGCTCGTGAGTTCCGCCAGCAGGTCCACGTCTCTTCCTCCGTAGTGATGGGTCATCGGTCGTGGTCGGCGCCGTCTTCAGCGATTACGTGGATGTTACTTTCACAATGCGCGATAACCAAGGCATCATGTGGATTACCAACTACAGGGAGCGCCTGTGCGGATCACCGATGTGACGTCCTACGTCATCAAGCAGTCGACCGGCACCACGTACGACGGTCACGAGGAGGGGACGGGGGCCGGTCCGGTACGGGGTTACACGACGCGTCCGCCGTGGCGGAGCCTCTACCCGGCGGGGATGGAGACCCTGCTCGTCCGCGTCAGGACCGACGAGGGCCTGGAGGGCTGGGGCGAGGCGCTGGCACCGGTGGGTCCCGAGGTGGTCGGCGCGATCGTCGACCGGATGCTGGGCCCCTGGCTGGTGGGCCGCGATCCCCGGCCGGTCCGGCCGCTCTGGGACGGCATGCGCGACCTCATGCGGGAGCGCGGCCATCTGGTCGGCCATCAGGCCGACGCCATGGCGGCCCTCGACATCGCCCTGTGGGACCTCCTCGGGCGGGCCACGGGGCTGCCCGTCGCCCAGCTCCTCGGCGGGTCCTACCGTAAGAGCGTCCCCTCCTACGTCTCCGGCCTCGCCGAGCCGACCGACGAGGGGCGCGCCCTCCTGGCGGCCGAATGGGCCGCCCGGGGTGCCACCACGGTGAAGATCGCCGGGGGGAACGGCGTCGACGCCGACCTCGCCACCATCGACGCCGTCGCCGCCGCCGCCCCGGGACTGCGGATCGCTCTGGACGCGCACTGGGTCTACTCCCTCGCCGAAGCCCTCGAACTCGGGCGTGAACTCGACCGCAGACGGGTGCTGTTCTTCGAGGCGCCCCTCGTGCCCGAGGACGTCGACGGTCATCGTGAGCTCGCCGCCCGTCTGACCACGCCCGTCGCCGTCGGCGAATCCATGCGCAACCGCTACGAGTTCCGCGACTGGCTCGGCCGGCGCGCCCTCGGCCTCGCGCAGCCGGACGTCGCCCGGACCGGCATCACCGAGGCCATGACCATCGCGGCCCTCGCAGACGCCCACCACGTGCCGGTCGCCTTCCACCACTCCGTCGGTCTGGGGGTGGCCCTGGCCGCGGGGCTGCACGCCTCCGCCGCCGCCGGTAACAGCGCCTTCTTCGAACTCCAGCCGACCGTCGTGCCCTACGCCCAGCGGATCCTGCGCGAGCCGATGGACGCGGGCCCCGCCTCCTTCGCCCTGCCCGAGGGCCCGGGTCTGGGCATCGACGTCGACCTGGACACCGTCCGCACACTCGCCGAGGAGAACTGACCGTGCCGCACCGCACCGCCCCCACCGGACTCATCCCCATCCTCGCCACGCCGTTCCACGACGACGGCGGGCTCGACCTGGCCTCGCTCCGCTCCCTGGTGGAGTTCCAGCTCTCGGCAGGAGCCGACGGGCTCGCCGTGTTCGGCATGGCCAGCGAGGGCTTCGCGCTCACCGCGGCCGAGCGCGCCACCATAGTGCGCGAGGTCCGCGCCGTCGCCGGGGACCACGTCCCGCTCGTCGCCGGGGTCAACGGCACCAGCACGACGGTCGCCGTCGAACAGGCCAGACAGGCCACCGACGGCGGCGCCGACCAGCTGATGGTCCTGCCGCCCTACCTCGCCAAGCCCAACCGGTCGCAGTCGCTCGACTTCTACGCCGAGGTCGCGGCGGCGACCGAGGCCGGCGTGATGATCCAGGACGCGCCCGGCGTGACCGGCGTGCAGCTGGACACCGCCGCCATCGCCACCCTCGCCCGCGAACCGGGCATCACCTCGGTCAAGGTCGAGGCACCGCCGACCCCTCTGAAGACGGCGGCCGTCGCGGCCGCCGTCCCGATCGGCTTCGCAGTGCTCGGCGGACAGAACGCGCTCGCCCTGATCGAGGAGTACGACAACGGCAGCGTCGGCACCATGCCCGCCTGCGAGTTCACCGACCTGCTGCGGCCGGTCCTCGACGACCTGGCCGCCGGGCGGCGTGCGGAGGCGCGCGCCGGTTTCGCCCGGCTGCTGCCGCTGATCCACCTCGGCATGCGGCCCGGGCAGGCGTGGGCCGTCCACAAGGAGGTGCTGCGCCGCCGCGGCATCATCCGCTCCGCCGCCGTCCGCCTTCCCGCGCAGGTCCTCGATCCCCTGACGGCCCGGGCCCTGGACGAGATCCTGGGCGAGCTGCGCCCCGCGCGCCACGGGAGGGCCGCCGCGTGAGCAGGTCCGTGCTCCTCGTCGGAAGCTCCTCCCCCATCGGCCGGGCGATCAACGAGGTCTTCACCCGGGAGGGGGACCGCGTGATGGGGGTCAGTCTCGACGCCGATCCCCACGCGGAACACCAGCTGACGCTGGACGTCAGCACGCCCGAGGGGGCGGACGAGGCGGTGGCGCGGACCGTGGAGCGCCTGGGCGGCCTGGACGTCCTGGTCCTCGCGGCCGCCGTGATGGCACCGGGCCGGGCCCACGAGGTGTCCCCGGAGGACTGGCGCCGGGCGATCACCCACACCCTCGACACCGCCTTCTTCCCGGCCCGTGCCGCCCTGCGCGTCATGCCCGGAGGCGGGAGCGTCGTCGCGGTCGGCTCGGTCAACGCCACCCTCGCCGCGCCGTGGCTGCCGGGGTACTCCGCCGCGAAGGCGGCCGTGGAGGGTCTGGTGCGCCAACTCGCGCTCGACTACGGGCCCCGGGGCATCCGGGTGAACGCGGTGGCTCCCGGGATGATCGGCAACGAGGATCTCCCTGAGGTCGCCGAGGGGTACCCGCTCGGCAGGGTCGGCCGGCCGCACGAGGTTGCGGAAGCCGTGCTGTTCCTCGCGTCCGCCGGCTTCGTGACGGGAGCGGTGCTGCCGGTCGACGGGGGGCTCTCCATCGCGTCCCCTGCGGCGTTCCTCCGGCCGGATCTGAGGCAGCGGTTGCTCGGCGACGCGGAGCCCGGGCAGGCCTGAACGCACCGAGGGGGCGCCTCGTCGCAGGGGCGCCCCCTCATCTTCGCCGTTCCCGCGGTCCGGACGGTGGCCACTCCGGCGTCGTCGCCCCGGACTCGTCGTACCGGGGGTGTGACCCGGGGCGGCCACTCCGGCGTCGGCCCGGACTCGTCGTACCGGGGGTGTGGCCCGGGGCGGGCGCGCCGGGTCCTCAGCTCGTGCCGCCGCGGTCCGGGGGAACAGCCGGGCCGTGGGGTCCGTCGGGGGCGAGCGCCGCCCGGCGCGCCGCGGGGCCGCCGACACCGACGTCCACGGCGTAGGTCCATCCGGAGGCTTCCTCGCCCTCGACCCGCGCGGTCGTCACCACGAGCCGGGTCCCCACCAGGGCACAGGCCGTCGGCCGGGAGCACGGGAAGGGGATCCGGTCCCGCTCGGCGCCTTCGGCGTCGAACCGTACGACGGCCGCGCCGTCCCACAGGGCCACCCACACCCCGCCCTCGTCGTCGACGGTCAGACCGTCCGGGACACCGCCCGCGACCTCCAGCGCGGGGCCGTCCGGAATCAGCCCGCCCCGTCCGTCCTGCCGCAGGCGGTGGACGACCCGGTGGCCACTGTCGACCACGTAGGCCCGGGAGCCGTCCGGGCTCCAGCCGATTCCGTTGGACGCGAGCAGGCCGTCGTGGAGCACGGCGGCGGTGGGAGGTGTCCGGCCCGCGTCCACCGCGTGGAGCCTGCCCCAGGGACGCAGCGGCTTCACGGCGGACATCGAGCCGATCCAGAACCGGCCGTCCGGGGCGACGGCCCCGTCGTTGAGGTGGGCGCGTCCTTCGTCGGGTTCCAGCCCGAGGACCGGTACGGGGTCGGTGCCGGGGCGCCAGCGGAGGACAGCGGCTCCGTGACCGAGGAGCCAGTCCTCGCCCTCCCCCGCGCGTACGGCGCAGCCGAGGTTTCCGGGGAGCCCGAGGAGCAGGCGTGGGGCGGCGAGCAGGTCTCCGGGGGGAGCGTCCGGGCGTACGCCGGCCAGCCAGAGGCGTCCGGAGGTGATGTCGACCCAGCTCAGAGTCGCGCTGGCGGCGTCCAGGCGGGGGCCTTCGCCGAGGCCGGTCCGGGGGGCGGCCGTGCGGACCGGCTGGGCGTTCAGCGGGCTGTCTCCTTCGGAGCGGTCGTGGTGCGCCGGGCGGGGGCCCTGGTGACGGTGAAGCCGAGGGCGACGGAGATCTCGTCGGCCGTTTCGATGACGGTGAGGGCCAGTTCCTCCTGACGGCCCTGGAGACCGAGTTCCGACAGCGGGCCGCTCATGGACAGGGCCGCGACGACGCGGCCGGAGCGACCCCGGATGGGTGCGGCGATACAGGCCCGGCCGAAGGCGAGCTCCTCGACCTCCGTGGCGTACCCGCGGTTGCGGATCTCCTGGAGGGCCCGTTCCATGGTTGCCGCGTCGACGATCGTGTGGGGGGTGTAGGCGTCGACGAGGCCCTTGGTGAAGTAGTCGCGGACGTAGTCATCGCCCAGCTCGGCGAGGATCGCCTTGCCCATGCCGGTCGCGTGCAGGGGGGCGGTCCGGCCGGCCATGGTGAACGACTTGGGGGACTTCGCGCCCTCGAAGTTGGCCAGGTAGAAGAGGCGGTCGTCGCGGAGTTCCGCGAGGTTCACCCCGAGGCCCGTGGTCTGGGAAAGGTTCTGCGCGCTCTGGCGGGAGGCCCGGTAGAGGGGGTTGCTGTTGAGCGCGATGGAGCCGAGGGTCACGGCCATCGGTCCGAGGCGGTAGAGGCCCGTGCGCTCGTCCTGTTCGAGGAAGCCCTGCCGGTCCAGGGAGGAGACCATGCGGGAGACTGTGGACTGGACGAGGCCGGTCCGCGCGCAGAGTTCGGAGATCCGCAGTTCGCTGTGCTCGTCCGTGAAGCAGACCAGCAGGGACATGGCTCGCTCGACGGCCTGGGTGCCGCCCCCGGATTCCACCGACATGGTTCTCCTCGTCCGACGCGACCCGCCGCCACGCCTCTATTCATCCACAGAATGGAACTCTATTTCATATGATGACTGAGAGTACCGTAGAGCGTGGGAGCCACCAACCGGTTCCAGGCCATCGGCACGCGAACGTCCGCCATCCTGCCCGACTTCGGTCCGTACACGTGCAGGAGGCCCGTTCCGTCCCGGGCGGGACGGAACGGGCCTCGGGCCTACTTCTCCTGGTCGAGGACGTCCTGGACCTTCTTCCGGAGGGTATTGAGGCCGCTCTGCACGCCGGTCTGGCCGGCGAGGATCTCGGCCACCCCCTCGCCGATCGCGGTGTCGATCTGGGTGACGGAGGCGAGCCGGTCCCAGACGGCCGCTTGGGAGTGGTCGGCGACCGCGGTGCGGAAGGCGCTCTGGAAGGCGTCCTGGGCCAGTCCGGGCACCCGGGAGGAGACCCGGGCGTCGGCAGGGGCCAGCGCCGACCCCTCGTACAGCGCGGTCGCGGTCCTGACGTCGCCCGCGACGAAGGTGATGAAGTCCTTGCTCGTGACCTCGCCCTTGCCCTTGCTGCAGAACAGGCCGCTGCCCCAGAACCGGTTGGCGGACGGCAGGCTCCCGGACGCCGGCCGCCGGAAGGGGCGGATCGCGGCGGCCAGCTCGGCGGCGCCGCCGTTGGTGCGGACGAACTTGTGGGCGAGGGGCGCGTCGTCGTAGAGGACGGCCTGTCCGCGCGCGAACAGGATCCGGGCGTCGGCGCGGGCGACCCCCGACTTGGTCAGACCGGCCTTCTGCAGTTCCAGGTACCAGGTGACGGCCGCGACGCTGGCCGCGTCGCCGAGGGTGCACCGGCGGTCGGCGGTGACGATCTCGCTGCCCCGGCCCCAGATCCAGTGGACGGCGTCCTTGAGGTCGGGGTTCTTGGTGACCGCCGCGTACGGGATCAGCTTCTTGTCCTGCTTCTTGATGCGTTCGAGGGCGGCGGCGAAGTCCTCCACACTGCCGCCGCCGGTGAATCCCACCTCGGAGGTGATCCGGCTGTCGCCGACCAGGCCGATGCCGGAGGCGTTCAGCGGCAGGAAGTAGAGCTTGCCGTCGATCCGGAGCGAGTCGATGATCCGGTTCGGCAGCTGCATCCGGGCCGCCTCCGGCGACAGGTCGGCCAGGATGCCCGTGGGGACGAGGACCTGCCAGGGGCCGGCCTGGCCGACGCCGCCGAAGTCCCCCGATCTCGCCGCGAGGGCGAGCTGGGTGGCGGCCTGGTCGTAGGGGTAGACGACCGGCTTCACGGACTTGCCGCTCTTGGCCTGCCAGGCGTCGATGGCCCCCTGCCACGCCGCCTTCTGGGATTCCTCGCCCAGCACGTTGCCGTAGAACTTGATCGTGTCGATCTCGGCGGGACCGGCCTGGGCGGCACCCGAGGGGGCCGGGGTCGAGCAGCCGGAGACACCGAGGGCGCCCGCGACGCCGAGGGCCCCGAAGCCCGCGAGGAATCCCCGGCGGGACAGCGGCCGGGAGGGGGACTGGTGGTGCGACATGTCGGCTCCTGTACGAAGGGAGAGCACCTGCCGGGACAGGTGGAGGAGGTGGGACCGGTGGAGGGCCGGGTCAGCCCTTGACGGCGCCGGCGGCGAGGCCGGAGACGAAGTACCGCTGGAGGATCACGAAGAGCACCACCAGCGGCAGGGAGGTGACCACGGAGGAGGCCATGAGCGCGGGCCAGTCGGCCGCACCCTCGTGGATGAAGGCGGTCGTCATGCCCACCGGCAGGGTCTGCCGGTCGGGCCCCGCGAGGGTCAGCGCGAAGAGCAGATCGCTCCAGCCGCGCATGAAGGCGAACATCCCGGCGGTGACGAGCCCCGGTGCCACGAGCGGGAAGACGATGCGGAACAGCGTGCCGAGGTTCGAGAGCCCGTCGACCCGGGCCGCCTCGATGAGTTCGTCCGGCAGCCCGTCGATGATGCCCTTCAGCAGGAACGCCGACAGCGGCAGGGTGAAGGTGGTGAACGCGAGGATGACGGCCGTGTAGGTGTGCAGCAGTCCGGCCGAGCTGAACATCACGTACAGCGTCACGAGGAGGAGGGCGCCGGGCAGCAGCTGTCCGAGGAGGAACATCACCATGATGGCGTTGCGTCCCCGGTAGCGGAACTTCGACAGGGAGTAGGCCATGAGCCCGGAGACCACGACGGACAGCACGGCGGTGCCGGCGGAGACGACGACGGAGTTCCACAGGCTCCGCAGCAGGGTGGTGTCGTCGAAGAAGGCCCGGAAGTTGTCCAGGGTGGGACGGACCGGGAACAGCGGCCGGTCGGCGGCGAAGACGTCCTCGCGGGGCATGAAGGCCGTGGCGAACAGCCAGTACACCGGCAGCAGGCCGAACAGCGCGAGGAGGGTGAGTCCGGTGCCGCCGGCCCAGCCCAGCCGGGGATGGGTGATGGCCTCGCCGACATGGCGGCCGCCGCCCTTCGTCCGTACCGGGGTGGCGGGGGTGGCGGCGCTCATGTGCGGGACTCCAGCTTCTTGTCGAGCAGGAAGTACGCGCCGCACACCACGGACAGGGAGATCAGCCACAGGACTCCCATGGCGGCGGCGCGGCCGAGGGAGAACTCCGTGAAGGCGTAGTGGTAGAGGCTCACTGCGAGGGTCATCGTCGAGGTGCCGGGGCCGCCACCGGTCATGACGAAGATCATGTCGAACGAGCCGAAGTTGTAGATGAACTCCAGCATCGCGACCAGGGCGAGCGGTCCGAGCAGATGGGGCAGGGAGACGTGGCGGAAACGCTGCGCGCGGGTGGCTCCGTCGAGGGCCGCCGCCTCCAGCTGCTCGCGCGGCAGGGTCTGCAGGACCGCGAGGATCACCACCATCACCCACGGGAAGGTGTTCCAGGTCTTGGCCACCACGACCGCGGCCATCGCGGTCAGGGGCTGCCCGAGGACGTCGACGGTGGGCAGGTCCAGCCGGGTCAGCAGGTCGTTCACGACGCCGTAGCTGTCGTTGAAGATCCAGGCCCAGAGGAAGGAGACGACGACGCCGGGGAGCAGCCAGGGAAGCATGAGCAGGCCGCGCAGCGCGCCCCGGCCGGGGAGCCGGGAGTTGAGGAGGATCGCCAGGGCCAGCCCGACGAGGACGGGGAAGAGCGTGGCGAGGACGGAGAAGACCAGCGTGTTGACGAGCCGGTCGGTGAACACGGGCCAGACGTCGGTGTAGTTGTCCAGGCCGACGAACGCGCGGTCCGCCCGGACGAGCGACTGGTCGTAGAAGCTGGTCCACACTCCCGCGAGGAGCGGGTACACGGCGACCACGAGGAAGAGGGCGACCGCCGGCGCGGCGAGCATGAACCCGAACCTGCTGTCACGGGCGCCCAGCGGGCTGCGGGCCGGTCGGGCGGGCGGTGCCGGGGCGGGAGTCCGGGTGGAGGGAGGCTCGATGGTCACCGCCACGTCGGCTCCTTGGGTACGGGGGTCCGGTGGGACCGGTCGGGGGCGGGGTGGTGTGGGTGCATGGGCAGGCTCGGTTCCTGAGGGTTCGTGCGGGAGGCCGGCACTTCGGGCGCTGAGGCCTTGCGGCCTTCGGGCCCTTGGGGTCTGGGGTTTCTTGGGCTCTTGGGCCCTGCGGCGCTGGGACCCCGGGGCTTTCGGGTCCTTGGGCTCTGGAGCTTTCGGGCCCTGGGGCTCTGGGGCTTTCGGGCCCTGGGGCTCTGGGGCTTTCGGGCCCTGGGGCTCTGGAGCTCTGGAGCTTTCGGCGAGGGTGCCGGGGAAGGTCCGGCGGCTTCCCCGGCACCTCGCGGCGGAGCTCAGCCGAGGGCGGTGACCTTGACCCCGGCTGCGGTGAACAGCTGCTTGTAGCCCTTCAGTCCGGCGCGCCCGGTGCCGAAGACGAAGTCCTGCTTCGTGACCTTCTTGACGCCGTTGACGTAGCCGGTCAGCGTGTTGTCCTCGATGACCAGCTTGAGCGCGTACGGCGTGCCGGGCGTCGAGGCCAGTGGAGCGGTGGCCAGGACGGTGGAGACCCCGCCCACCTTCCTCGCCAGGGCCACGTGCTGCTTGGCCGGGTCGAGCTGCAGGTAGTAGTAGTTCTGGGCGTCCTTGGCCCGGCCGAGGAGGCCGGCTCCCTGGCCGGGAGCGTCGAGTGTGACGGTGGCCTCGACGCTGACGTTGGTCCAGTCCGGCGCGTAGCCGAGGTCGTTGGGCAGCGGCGGGTCGGTCACCGGCTGGCCCAGGATCCGGATCGCGTCACCGGTGGCCGAGGTGCTGCGCAGGGCGCTCGTGCCGCCCTGCGTCGTGGTCGTCCACTGGGAGCCGGGGTTCTTCCACCAGTCGGCGGCGTGCTGGGCGAAGTCCGCCGTCACGGAGGGCACCGCCTGGGGCAGGGTGGGCGGGGTGTTCTCGTCGGTGTAGGGCGGCGGGACCTGGCCGTCGGGGGCGTAGTAGGCGACCTTGTCGACCTCGAAGGTGCCGAAGTGGTGGCCGACGGGCACGTCGTCCCCGATGTAGTCCGTCGTGGTGAGGATCGAGGTGATCCAGATCGACATCGGCGAGTTGTACTTCGCCGCCTCGTACGCGGAGGTCGCGGGCAGCGGGTCCTTGATGGGGTTGGGCATGGTCTTCACGGGCTTGCCGTCGAGCACCCAGGTCAGCTCCGTGGGCGTGTAGTGGAGGCCGTAGCGGTGCTGCTCGTCCCAGGTGGACTTGCCGTTGCTCTTCTTCCAGGAGAAGCGGTCGAACTTGGTGTTCCGGATGTCGGTGCCCGAGGTGTTGTTGTTCCAGGTGATCAGGCCGCCGTCGAGCTTGGTGCTGCCGCTGCCGTTGTCGCAGGCCTTCGTCGACTGGACCTCGAAGATGTCCAGTTCGGTGAAGGGCCGTTCGTATACGGGCCGGGCCTCCGCGCCGTCCCATATCTGGGTCCAGAAGGCGGGGTGCCAGCCGGGCGTCAGGTGGGGGATGGTCGCGGTGATCTCGTAGTAGCCGTAGCCGAACCGCTCCTTGGAGGAGATGCCTCCGCCCCGGAACCCGTCCTTGTCCTTGGAGGCGCTCACCCGCTTCATGTCCACACGGAGCTTGCCGTCGGCGACCGAGACGTTGGAGTCGTTGGACCAGCTGGACTTGCGGACGTTCCACTTGGCCGGGTCGAGGGAGGACCCGGAGAACTCGTCGACGAACACCGGTTCCAGGCAGGACAGCGGATACGTGGGTTCGGCGCCGTCCCCGGGGGCGGGGCACGCGCCCGCCGGCGGTTCCTGGACGGTGGCGGGGGCGGCCTGGTCCGCCCGGGCACTGGCCGAGCCGACCCCGGCCAGGAGACTCCCCACGGACGCGACGCCGACGGCTCCCGCGAGCAGACGACGACGCAGGACATGGACACTTCGCACTGACATGTTGCGGCCCTTCCGAAGCAGCAGTGGATGCCCTCGTATCGTGGCTTTGTCATCCATGTAACGCAAGAGTCATTCAGAATATGTTTCCGCGATCCGTTGCGATGGATCCGCCTCACCCGCCCGAGACAGGCGACTCCGCGGCGCCGTTCGCCGAATATCGCACCCGGGTTCCGGCATGCGGGTGCGTCAAATGACCCTTCATCGCCGCTGATCAGGACATAAGGACCCTAAGTTAGGGGGGTGGGTAAGGGGCCCGTGGGGAGTCGCAGCCGCCACGGCGAGGCAGAATGGGGGCGTCGGTCCGTCGGCGCGCACGGAGGACGCACTCCGGGAGCGTGACCGACAGAAGGAAAGACGAGAATGGACTCATCATGTGGATGTAGCATCCAGCCACGGTTCAGCGGGCGAGCGCTCCGGCGAGCTCGGCTCGCTTCGTGATGCCGAGCTTGCGGTAGATCCGTGAGAGATGGACCTCGACGGTCTTCGGAGCGATGAAGAGCTGGTGCGCGATGGTCCGGTTGGTGCCGCCGAGGGCGGCCAGCTCGGCCACCCGGCGTTCGCTCGGGGTCAGGGACTCCCGCCCGGTCAGCGCGGCGCGCCGGGGCCGGGCGCCCGCGGCCCGCATGGCGGCGCGCACATCCTCCGCGAGCGGTACGGCGCCGCACCGGTCGGCGATGTCCAGGGCGATCCGCAGCCGGACACGGGCCTCCTGCGGCCGGCCGACCGCACACAGCGCCGTGCCCAGGTCGGCCAGTGCGGCCGCGTATTCGAGGCGGGCCACGGAACCCTCCAGGACCTCGGCCGCCTCCCTCAGCAACTCCACGGAACGCTCCGGCACGGGAGCGAGCGCGGCCAGCCCCCTGAGCGCCCGGCCCACGGGAGCCGGAGCACCCCAGCAGCGCGCGAGGTCCAGCTCACGAGCGGCCAACTCCCGGGCCCGCGCGGTGTCGCCCGCCGCGTGGAGCGCGGCCGCCGCGGTGATGCGCCACTGGACGACCGCCGGGTTCCGGATGCCCGCCGCCTCCGTCGCCCGGCCCACGGACAGGGCGGCGTCGGCGAGCCGATCCGCCGCTTCGCCCCGCGCGAGCGCCAGCCGGATCCGGGGGACGCCGAAGGTGTGCGCCGGCCCCTCGAAGCCCGAGTCGCCGGCGGAGCCCAGCACGTTCCGCGCCTCGTCCGTACGCCCCTGCTGGAGCAGCGCGTCGGCGAGTGCCGCCCGCAGCACGGGGGCCAGCAGGGGCGCACGCGCGATCCCGCGCTCGAAGAGGAGCGCGGCCCCCAGCCCCTCCCGGGCGTCGGCCTCCGCCTCGGCCAGATCGCCCGTGAGGATCCAGCCTCGGGCGCGCACGGCACAGGCCGTGGCCAGCATGCGGAGCGAGCCGCGTCTGCGCGCGTAGTCCATGAGCTCGTCGAGCTGGGCCATGGCCGACCGGTCCTCGCCGATGAGCAGGACGGCCAGGGCGAGGGCCAGCGCCGTGAGGGTGTGCTCGGAGGGTTCGAGGAGCCCGCTGGACAGGGCCCGGTGGGCGCGCTCAACGGCGTCGCGACGGCCCGTCATGGCGTCCTGGTACGCCAGGGCGCAGTCCAGCAGGCGGGCCCCTTGGCCCTCGGCCTCGGCCAGGACGCGCAGCGGGGCCAGCCGCTCCGGGAGCGTGGCCCGGCCGGAGCGGGTCGCGAAGGCGGTGAACAGGATCGTCGCGGAGACCCGGGCCCGCAGGTCGTCGGCCTGTCCGGTGGTGCCCGGCTCGATCTCGGCCGCCGCCCGTTCCAGCGCGGCGAGCGCCTCGGCGGAGGGCTGCACGTAGGTGGCGGCCTCGCCCAGCAGGGCGCCGATCCTGGCGCGCTCGACCGGTGTGGCGGCCAGCCGGCGGGCGCTGTGGAGGTAGCCGGCGGTGGCCGCGACGTCGAAGGCCAGCGAGACGCTCGCCAGCTCCAGCAGGACCGCCATCCGGTCGGCGGCGGGGGGTGGTTCTTCCAGACAGCGGTGCAGACAGGCGGCGGCCTCGGCGGGCGCGCCGATGGCCGAGGCGCGGGCGGCGGCGCGGCGGAGCAGCGCGGCCGTCTGCGGATCGCCCGCCGGTGGGGTGTGCAGGAGGTGCCCCGCGACGCGGGACAGGTCGGCGTCGCCGCCGCGGGCCTCGATGAGCCGGGCGGCCTCCCGGTGCATCCTCGCCCGTCCGGCGACGGACACCGCCCCGTACACGGCCGACCTGATCAAGGGGTGCACGAACCGCACACGGCGCACGCCGGTCGTGGGCTCGCCGTCGCAGACGATCTCGGGGAATCCGAGCTCGTCGAGCGCGCGCAGGACGGCGTCCGTGCCGACGCCCGCGAGGACCGCGGCGTCGGAGAGCGTGGCGTCGTCGCCGAGGAGGGCGATGGCACCGGCGACCTGCGCGGATTCCCTGCTCATGGCGGCCCGGCGGCGTGCGACGAGTCGGGCGACGGCATGCGGTCCCAGGCTCTCCACGCTCGGCGCGTGCGCCTCGTCCGGAGGGAGTCGGTGTTCGACCACCGCGCGGGCCAGCTCGCGAAGGAGGAGCGGGTTGCCCCGGGTGGCCCGGTGGCACGCCTCGGTGAACGCGGGATGGGCGGAACCCCCGATGTCCCGGTCCAGCAGGGCCGACGTGCCCGCGAGTGCGAGGGGGCGGGGCCGCAGGACGGTGAACGCCGGATCGGTGGCGAGCCGGTTCAGGAGCGGATCGGCGCCGGGCACATGGGGACGGACCGCCGCGACCACGGAGACGTTGACGTCGCCGAGCCGCGGCAGGAGGAAGGCGAGGAAGCGCAGCGACGGCGGATCGGCCCACTGCAGGTCGTCCACGAGGATCAGCAGGGACCCGCGCTCGGCGGCGTTGACCGCCAGCCACCACAGACCGTTCAGGGCGGCGTAGTCGCCGACCTCGGTGCCGGCCGTGTCCGTGTACCGCTCGATCACCGCCGCGGCGGGGGCGGCGGGTCCGGCGAGCAGTGCGGCGCGGGTCGCCGTGTCGGCGCCGGCGAGCAGGGGTCCGAACAACTGCCTGACCACACCGAAGGCGTACGAGGCCTCCAGTTCGCCGGCGCGCGCGGTGAGCACCCGTACACCCCGCTCCCCCGCCGCCGACCGAGCCTCTCCCAGCAGGGCGGTCTTCCCGATTCCGGCCACCCCTTCGAGCAGGAGGGCTCCGCTGCGGCCGCCCTCGAGTCGCTCCACGAGCCCGGAGAGCGCAGCCGCCTCCCGCTCGCGTTCGACAAGGAGGGGTCTGGCGCTCACGGCCGTCATTCTCTCCCCGCTGGTGGGAGCTCCGCAAAGGGGTTCGACCGTCGTCCCGGGCCGCGAGCGGAGGACGGCGGTGGCGTCACCGGGACGGGCGGCCGACCGGTCAGGCGGGACGCGCCGTGCGCCGCTGCCTCAGCTCTGCCGGACGCACCAGGCCGTCTCGCCGAGGGGGCACGTGCGCCAGTGGACCGGGTCGGCGAGGTGGTCGGTCACCTCGGCGGGCGGGCCGAGGACGAGGTTGCCCACGAGGAGCGTCCCGCCGACGCGCAGCAGGCGGCCGAGGGCGTGGACGAGCGGGAGGGTGGGGGTGAAGCCGTCGAAGAGCGCGAGGTCGTAGGCCCCGGCCTCCAGGGTGGGCAGGATCTGCTCGGCTCGCCCGGGCAGTACCTCGATCCGTGCGCCGCAGTCGTACCGGTCCGTCTCGCCGCGCGCGAGGCGTACGTGGTCGGGATCCGCCTCGATCGTGTCGACCCGGGCTCCGGGCACGGCGTGCGCCATCGACAGGGCCGTGTAGCCGAGGGCGGTGCCGACCTCGACGATCCTGCGGGCTCCCACCGCCGCCGCGACGGTGGCCGGGAGCGCGCCGTCGGCGTAGGCGTAGGCTCCGCAGCGGTGGCGTCTGCGGTGGAGGCGGGTGGCGCGTTGGACGTCGGCGAAGGGGTCGGGCACCGTCAGCGGTTCGCGGACCGCCGCGTAGGCGGTGACCGCGACCCCTCGTACGCGGTTCCATCTGCTGGCCATGCGGTGTCTCCGGTCCGTCGGGAGCGGGCTGTGTACCCGTACGGTGGCACTTGAAGCGGACTTCAAGTCAAGGAGGGTGTGTCATGGGCAGCGGCCAGGGGCAGGAGGTGCTCGACATCGGCGAGGTGGCCCGCATCACCGGGGTCAGCGCCTCCGCCCTTCGCTACTACGAGCGTCTGGGGCTGGTCACTCCGGCGGGACGGAACGGGCTGCGGCGTACGTACCCGCCCGAGGCCCTCGACCGGATCGCGCTGATCCTCAACGCCAGGACGAGCGGGTTCTCCCTGTCCGAACTCGCCGCGCTGTGCGCGGCGTCCGGGGACGAGGTACGGGCATCCCTGGCCGGCAAGGCCGAGGAACTCGATCGTCGCATCGAGGAGTTGCGGACCGCGCGGGCGCGGATCGAGCACGCTCTGACCTGTCGTCATCACTCCCCTCTGGACTGCCCCGACTTCCGCGGAGCGCTGCGGAAGGCCCTGCCCGACCCCATGTCGTCGCCCTCGGCCTCCTCTGGTCGGGGCTAGGCCAGGCCGTCGGGGTCGACCGTCTTGAGCCACAGGTCCACCAGGGGGATGCCGGTCCGGCCTTCGGCCCAGGCCCCACCGGTATTCGACGGTGAAGGTGTCCGGCGATCCGGGAGGGGCCGCGAGCTCTTGGCAGGTCGCCAGCGCTCCCCGTCAGTGCGTACGAGGCGCCCGGGCGCGTCGACGCGGTAGGCCTCCGGGACCAGGACCGCGCCGTTTACGTCGAGGCTGGTGACGTCGTACACGGGGCCGGGCAGCGCGACCTCGCACAGCTGGCCGCAGGAGCAGCCTGAAGTGCAGCCGCAGACGCTCGCGTTGTGCCACAGGCCGTCCGGCAGGGGGTGCGTGGTGAACATGTCGTCGTTGGCGGGGACGAACACCTCGCTGACGTCGGGGTGCCGGCAGGTCGTGCGGACCGCGAGGGTCGTGTTCTGGTACTTCGTTCCTGTCTGCTCAGTCGGGAGGTGCCCGGCGTCGGCGGCCCAGCGGGGCCGGTGGCCGCCGAGTCACACCCGGCGGTGCGGCCTGCGGGCCGCCCAGGAGCGGAGCGCGTAACGCAGCTGCTCGTGGGCGGCCCCTCCCGCACCGGAACGACGATGTGCGGCGCGTAGTCCGCGCCGGGGAGCGGCGGCGCGATCGTCGTCTCGATCGTCCGCCGATGGCCGGCGGGCCCGAGCGGGGTGAGGAGCGGGCCGGCGGCACCGGCGGCGTTCTTCGCCATCACGTCCCAGGGACCGACCCTCCAGGCGCCGCCCGCGCGGGTGGAGCCGGTGAGGGTGAGGGCGGCGGCCTCGTTCCGACATCCAGGTTGCCGAGCATTCCGCCGGTGACCCACGGCATGAGGAAGTACGGCCACGCGCCGTCCGCGCTTCCGCCGGGGGCGGCGCAGGGCATGCGAGGGGACTACGCGGCCGCGTCGGACCGCAGCGCCGCGAGCAGCCAGTCGTGGGCCGCCCCGGGGGTGACGACCGATGGCCCCATGAGGTCGCCGGCCAGCTCCCAGTAGCGGTCGATCCGCGGGTCTGCGGCCAGCACCGGGCCGAGCCTTCGCCGGAAGTCCGGCGTGTCCCGTACTCCTCCGGCCCCGGCGTACGCCGCGACGAAGCAGTCCAACGCGTCCCCGGGGCCGGGGAGGGCGCCATGCCGGAGGGGGACGGCGGCCAGCGCGTACGCCTCGCGGAGTCCGGCGTACAGGACCTCCGGGCGTCCTGGGCCGCGGTGGGCGGCGGGCTGTCCGCGGTCGTGGTCTCGGGGGCCGCAGGGGCTCGCGACCAGCGCGTGCAGTCGGGCGAAGGCCAGCACCTTCGCGGGGGTCGGCTCGGCGGGCACCTCGGGGACGGCCTGTCCGAGGATGTCGGACACCAGTCGGCCGGGCATCCGCGGCGGCAGCCAGCGTCGCCAGAACCGCGCCACCGCGTCCGTGCCGGGCATGGGCCCCATGGCGCCGACGAGCCGCAGTCGCTCCGCCCGCTCCTCGGCCGGGGCGTCCCGTAGCAGCGTGAGCGCCACTTCACGCCAGCGAAGGCCCGTCAACTCGGCTTTCACTCGACTGAGTTGGCCGTCGATGACGTCCTCCAGCGAGTGCTTGGCGTCCAGCGCCCGTGCGACGGCCGGCACCGGGAGGTCGAGGGTTCGCAGCGACCGGATCGTCTGTAGCCGCTCCAGGGCCTCGGGGCCGTACCGACGATGCCCGCCGCCGCTGCGGCCGGCCTCCGGGAGCAGGCCCTCGTCCGAGTAGAAGCGCACGGTCTTGACCGTGACGCCCGCGCGCTCGGCGAGTTCCCCGATGCTCCACAGGCCGTGGGATTCCGGCGACACCACTTGAACCTCCCGCTGGGGGAGTTCCTACCGTACTCGCGAGCCCGGATGGCCCTGGCGGCCGCTCCGGGAGCTTCGCGGAGGGAGACAGGAATGACGGTGTTCGTGCTGGTGGCGGGCGTCCACACCGGCGGGTGGGTGTGGGAGGGGACGGCGGCCCGACTGCGGGCGGCGGGCGCGGAGGCGCACTCGGTGACGCTGACGGGTCTGGAGCCGGGTGACGGGGGCGCGTCCGGGGCAGCGGCCGAGCGGGTCTTGGCGCGGGGGCGATGCGAGGAAGCGGGGCAGGTGAACCGGTCTGCCTGCGCGCCCGCGCGACCGGGGGAACCTCCGCGTGCGGCGACGACCCCGACGGGTCCGCAGCGCCCGACCGGCGCCGGGCCGGCTGCGCGGACGAACCAGCCGACGGCCGACCGCTCAGGGCCCCTGGAGCCGCGTGACACCGCGCGTACGTCGTCACCGGACATCGACCTGGAGACCCATGTCGCGGATGTGGTTCGGCTGATCGACGAGCTGGACGCCCCGGACCTCGTCCTCGTCGGGCACGGGTACGGCGTGCTGCCCGTGTCTGGCGCGGCGGACCGCCGCCCGGACCGGGTCGCCCGTCTGGTGCTGCTGGACACAGCCCCGCCCCGCGTCGGCGAATCCGCGCTCGCCCTGATCACCAACCCGGTGCTCCGCGCGGAGGCGGTACACCTGGCCGGGGAGCCCGACGGGGACGACCGGCACCCGCCCGGCTGGGTGATCCCCCCGCCGGACCGCGACGCCTGGCAGCGTCACGGGAGCACCGACGGCGTGCCGGACGATGCCATGGAACAGCTGACGCTGCGGGCCGTCCCTCACCCGGCCGCGACACTCGTGCGGCCGCTCCACCTCGCCGGTGCCGCGGCTGGGCTGCCGACGACCGGCGTGTTGTGCACGGCGAACGGGACGAGTATCGCGCTGATCGAGAACATGGTGCGGCTAGGGGATCCGCGACTGAGCGCGCTGGCCCGCCCCGAGGTGGGTTTCCTCGAACTGGACACCGGGCACTGGCCGATGCTGTCCGCGCCCGACGAGCTGGCCCGGACGCTGCTGCGGGCGGCGGCCGATGAGGGGCGGCGGATAAGCCCGCCGGACGGTGAACTCCCGCCACATCTCGGCCCGTTCGTGCTGGACCTACCGGTCCGGCCGCGCGAGCGGATCGGGCGGGTGGACCTGCATCTGCCCGACACGGACCACCCGCGTCCCGCGGTGATCATCGTCCACGGCGGCCCCGTACCGGACACCGCGGACCCGACGCCCCGCGACTGGCCAGCCTACCTCGGCTACGCCCGCCTAGCGGCGAGTCTGGGCGCGGTCGGCGCGACGGTCGACCACCGGCTGCACGGGCTCGACGACTACCCGCGCGCGGCGGCAGACGTGGCCGCGGCGGTGGAGACCGTACGGACGCATCCGTGCGTCGACGGTGACCGGATCGCACTGTGGTACTTCTCCGGCGGCGGGCTGCTCGCCGCCGATCCGCTGGGGGCGCCGCCTCGGTGGCTGCGCTGCGTGGCAGCGACGTATCCGGTGCTCGCGCCGCTGCCCAGCTGGGGGCTGGGCGAGAGCCGGTTTCAGCCCGCGGCCGCGGTGCGGGCGGCGGGGCGGCTGCCGATCGTTCTGACCCGGGTGGGCCGGGAGCTGCCGGAGATCGCGGCGACGGTCGCGGAGTTCCTGACGGCCGCGACCGCGTGCGGGGCGGACGTCGAGATCGTCGACGTGCCGAACGGGCAGCACGGGTTCGAGACCGTGGACCACATCGAGGAGGCGCGCGTCGGTGTACGGCGCGCGATGAGCGCGGTGCTGGGGCACCTGGGCGTAACAGGTCCATGACACCCCGAAAACTGCGGGCCGCCGGCCACCGCGGGTCAGCTCGACCTACAACAGCGCGGACCGGCTCAATCCTCTGCACACTGACGGGCAGCCACCGCAGGTTAGCGAGTTTCGAGTGGCCGGTGCCGAAGTCGTGGAGGGCGATGCCGACGCTCATGTCCGCCAGCTAGGACTTGTCCGGCCGATCATGTGCGGAGCCAGATGGCGACGGTCGCCGCAGTGGCGGTGTCGAGGAAGACGTAACCACGCTTGTCGTAGCGAGTGTCGACCGCCCGGAACTGTTTCATGCGGTTGATCGCCCGCTCGACGGTGTTGCGCTTCTTGTAGCGGTCCTCGTCGAAGCCGGGCGGCCGTCCACCGCGTGTGCCTTTGCGCAGGCGGGCGGCCTGGCTGTCACTCTTCTCCGGAATCGTATGGAGGCTGCCGCGCCGTCGCACATACCCGCGGACGGGGCCGTTGCTGTAGGCCCTGTCGGCCGCAAGGCTGTCGGGCTTCTTGCGTGGTCGTCCCCGGGCCGGTCCGGGGACTCGGATCTTCTCCAGCACCGCGATGAGCTGAATACAGTCGGCTCGCTGACCTGGTGTGACGATGAGGGACAGCGGACGGCAGCGGCCGTCCGCGCTCAGGTGGAGCTTGCTGGTGAACCCGCCGCGCGAGCGGCCCAGGCCCTCGCCTCCAGCACCACCTCCACCAGGCGGGCGTGCAGACTCTGCCACGGCGCTTCGTCCTGATGTTCTGGCTCCTCGGCCCCCTTTGAGCCGGGCGTCGGCGGTGGGTCGGTGCGAGCGCCCGCCGCATGCTGATGCGCCCGCACGATGGTGGAGTCGACCGAGATGTTTCAGTCGATCTCGCCTGCGGCGTCGGCCGCGGCCTGGACCTGCTGGAGGAGACGTTCCCAGGTGCCGTCGGCCGACCACAGGCGGTGGCGTTCGTAGACGGTCTTCCACGGTCCGAACCGTTCGGGCAGGTCACGCCACTGCACTCCGGTCCGCACCCGGTGAAGGATCCCGTCGATCACCTGTCGGTGATTCCGCCACCTGCCGCAACGCCCATTGCTGACCGGCAGGAATGCCTGCAGACGTTCTCACTCGGCATCACTCAGATCACCCCGCCCCATGCTCCATTCAACGGCTGGAGCACGCTGGCCGTCACCTGGCCGGCACGACACCTTCGCGCCGGGCGTCCTTCGGCCTGGACAGACGGATTCGGCGGGTCGGCAGGTCGATTTCCGTGACGATGACGATGATCTCCTCTCCTGCCTCAAAGTCTTCCAGCGGACTCACCGCGGGCCGACCGTCGATCTCTTTGGAAGGGATCAGCCCGACGATCCCGTCTCCGAGCTCGACGAAGACACCGATGGAAACTGTCTCCTCCACTGTCCCGCGGAGTTCCTGACCCACCGGCGTACAGTCGGCGAAAGCCCGCAGGGGGTCGGGCTCCAGCGCCTTCAAGGACAGTCTGGCCTCCGCGTTGTAGGTGTCGAACTGGAGGAACTCGCACGAGACACGCTGCCCCACCTGAACGACATCGGTGGGAGCGTCGATGTGCCGCCAGGACAGTTCAGGGATGACGATGAACCCGACACCGGGGAAGAGGGGATGGGCAGGGCCGTCGTCCAGGGCCACGAAGACCCCGAACCGTTCGATCGCCGCGACGGTGCCGGACAGGATGTCGCCGTCGTTCAGGGACTCCAGGAACGCCCAGAGTTCCGGGCTCTCAGACTGCCAATCCATACCGACACCATGGCACACGACATCGCGAGCCGACCATGACCTCGACAGACTGAAGCCCCGCCGTGCCCCAGCAACCGGGACCATGATCGGCCGGACAAGTCCTAGTTGGCCTTCCGGGATGACGATGCGGCCGACGGCTTCGATGAGGGTTGCCTGGTCGACGAGTTCGCGGGTGCGGGCTGCGATGAGCGGTCGGTGGCGGAAGTGGCGGCGGTGGCCGCCCTCCGAGCGCAGGGGGGTGATGAGGCGGGCTCTGTGTTCGAAGGGGGCTGCCATCCCCGCAGCCCCGTTGGCAGCCGCCAGGAAGCCACCCCGTCCCGCAGGGGTACGCCGGGATCGCGGAAGGCTATGCGTCGCCGACGCCCGCCTCGTACAGTCGATCGACCGGTGCGGATGTCGGAGGGGGCACCTGTGTCAAGTCGTGTGTTGTCCGGACGTTACCTGCTGGGGAACCGGATCGGGGCAGGCGGGATGGGCGTGGTGTGGCGTGCCCAGGATCTCGTGTTGCACCGTGAGGTCGCGGTCAAGACGGTCTCAGGGCCCGGTGTCACACCGGAGGCAGCTGTCCGGTTGGAGCGTGAGGCACGGGCGGCGGCTGGTCTGTCCACCAGCCCGCACGTCGTCACGGTCCACGACTTCGGGCGGGACGGCGAGACGCTGTTCATCGTGATGGAGCTGGCACCCGGCCGCACGCTGGACCGCGTCCTCGTGGCCGACGGCCCGCCGGCACCGGCCCGGGCGGTGGACTGGGCCCGCCAGGTGTGCGTGGCACTGGAGGCCGCACACGAGCGCGGGATCATCCGCCGTGACATCAAGCCCGCGAACGTCATCCTGACGCCCGACGGGACGGTCAAGGTCCTCGACTTCGGCATCGCCTGGTTCCACCCGGCCCTGGGTCTTGACCAGCTCAGCCAAGCCGGAGGCGTCCTGGGAAGCGCACCGTGGATGTCGCCGGAACAAGCGCGCGGGACCCCGGTCGGGCCCGCGTCCGACCTGTACTCCTTGGGCTGCCTGTTACACCACCTTCTCACCGGACAGCCCCCCTTCTCCGACCGGGACGCCCTCTCCCAAGTCGTCTCGCACGTGACCGAGGTGCCTGAACCGCCCTCCCGCACCTGCCCCGGGCTACCCACGGAAGTCGACACCCTGGTCGCCGACCTTCTGGCCAAGTCCCCCGATCATCGCCCCACGTCAGCGGCCGAGACCGCAGCCCGCCTCGGCGCGATCGCCGAACTACTGGGCGCTGCGGCAACCGCAGGCCGCGCCCGGCCTCGCGCTCCATCCCAGCGTTCCACCGAGCGACCGGTCAGCCGTCGTACCCTCCTGATCGGCATAGGGGTCGTCGTGACGGGAGGGACGAGCGCGGTGGTGGTCCCCAAAGTGCTGGACTTCCCTGAAGGCGGATCGGGGCAGGGCCTCGTCAAGACGAAGTGGAGGGTGCCAGGGGGGTTCCACTCGTTCGGCCAGGTCGGATCCGTAGTGCTGACTGCGGGGCCGGAGGAACCTGCGTTCCGAGCCTGGGACGCTCATACCGGGAAGAGTTGTGGCAGCTGCCCGAGAAGGCGGAGTTCGTCCCCGGATCCCTCACCTTCTCCCAGGACTCGCTTCTCATCCGCCGCTCATTCGAAACGGCTCAGTGTCTCGACGCACGGACAGGCAAGATCCGCTGGACCCACCGCCGGCAGCCGCAGAACAACGAGGTGACCACCGGCGGGTACGCGGTCTTCGTGGACGGCGCCCTGTTCACCGCCTTCGGAGCCTGGGTGTACCGGCTGGATCCACGGACAGGAACGGAGATCTGGTCCCGTCGGATGAACAGCAACCTCGGCACGGTCCCCGGCCTGGACCATCAAGGCGGACTGCTCTTCGCCAAGGACTGGAAACAATGGTGGACGGCCATCGACCCGGCCACCGGGGAACCTCGCTGGACGGTCCGGCCCGCCGATCCCGATCCCAGCAGCCCCGTGCAATTCGCCGGCGCGGCCAACGGCAAGGTCTACATGAAGAGCGACAAGGAACTTCGCGTCATCAACGCCACGGACGGCAGCGTCCTCGCACCCTTGAAAGCGAACGGCCAGATCCTCGCCGAGCACGACATCGCTTTCGGCACGAACTCGGCAGCAGAACGAACCGCCTGGTCGCTCACGGACGGCCGACCACTGTGGAGCCTGCCCGGCATCATCACGGACCTCGCCACAACCGGCACGACTGTCCTGCTGGCGAAATCCGCCCCCGCCAACGGCGTCGTCGCGGCCAACCTCCGCACCGGATCGGTCCTGTGGGAGGCGGACGACCTCGTCTTCATGGGCGGCCAGCCGGACGACAGCGAGAAGCAACCCTGGCTCTTCCACCGAAGAAGCGACCCCGCCCACTTGGTCCGGCTCGACCCGGCCACCGGGAAGCGGAGCAGCATCGGCACCTTCCCCCAGAGCCTGATGTCAGCTGCGTGGTTCGCCGGAACCTTGTACGCCACCTGCGGCGACACCGTCAAAGCCGCGTCCGTGGAGAACCTGAACCTCTACGCGACTGACGCTCCGAGTCTCCTGCCGTGAGAACTGCGAGCGCCCGCGCCGCCCTCATGACAACAGCACGAGCGTGATGACGGCAGCTCGTCAGCCGAGGAGTACCCCCGTCGTAGGCGGCACGGAGGCGGCGGTGGATCGGGACGAGGCAGCGGCAGATCCGCAGAGGAAGTCCACGGCCTGGCGCGGGGCCGTCCTCACCGCCACGGAACGCGAAGGCGCGGGCCATGACGTGTACGAAGCCGGGTGGGTCACCAGGCTGTCCGGCGGTGAGCACGGAGACCGCGCAGGCCACGATCGACGCGCAAGACGCCGCGCGGACGGCGGCGAACGCCTCTCAGGCACGCGCCCGGCTCCGCTCCCCCGGCCAGTTGCTCACAGAGCGCCAGGGCGAACGGCCGCCCCAGTCGCTCGGTGCCGTCCGGCAAGCCAACCTCCCCGGCCGCCTCCATACGCACAGTTTCACCGAGCTCGTAGCAGGGTTCCGCGTGCCTGCCCCCCCCGACGTACCGCATCGCGAAGCCAAAAACCGAGCTACAGGGGAACGTCTGATCGCACGAGGCGGACCCGAGCGGCTGGTATGCGGTCGGGCAGGTAGACGAATCCGTTGCCGTTGTCGAGGAGCATTCCCTCATCGATGCCGTCCACGGACCAGATATCAAGCGGTCCACCGGTGTTGTTGATCTGAAGGAAGAACCCTGCTTCCTCTTCGCCGCGACAGACGAAGATCCCCTCCACCTCGGGGCGGCGGCTGCCGGCGATTCCCCGTGCGGCGCCCATCCGGGTCCAATCCAGGCCATGCTGTTCGATCGACTGCCGATTGAGCACGGACGAAACGTGGAAGAGGTTCGAGGTATCAAGCACTCCAGGAGTATAGGAGGCGTCGAGGCTTCCTCCTCAGGTGACCGCGGTGCGGTCGATGGGCATCAGAGTTCCGCCCAGGACCACGAACGCCTTCGTGCGGCAACCGCCTCGCTCTGCTGGAGGGTGGGGGCGAGGGCGGGCAGGACGTACACGGCCTCGGAATCCTCCACCGCGGCATTCGGGACGCGCACATCCGGCAACGACCCCATCGAGTCAGGGTCGAAAAGGCGCTTCACGTCATCCCACAGCAGAGCAGCCACCTCGCCATGCTGCCCGGCTCGCCGACGCGACGCACCCCGTTTCCCTTGACCAAAGACAAAGGGGCACCGCCCGCTCTCGCCATCTGCTCCGCTCGAAGTCACCAGCACTGTCTATGCCCCGGTGCGGGTGAAGATGTAGGGCACGCCCCGCTTGGTGAGGATCCGTAGACGGTCCTTTCCCGCGGGACGGATGTCGAACGTACTGTGACCATGGCAGATACCCATGTCCGGTGGGGTGACCTGCGGCACCGCGCCAAAGACTCGGTCCCGGGTAGCCACAGTGACGATGGCCGACACGTAGCAGTCTCTGGGCATTTCACCCGCGGAGAACACGATCTCCGCTCCAGTCTTGAGACTGACGATTTCGAGACGCATCGACGGGGTGGTGTCCGAAGTCGACCATTTTCCCACATACGCACGCTGGATCCCTTCGTCCGGATCTGCCGAGACATCCTTGCGTAGAAGGGCGGTTGAGTTTCCGGCGCGCCACTTCAGTACGCCATCCGTGAGCGTGAGCGTCTGGGTGTCAGGGGAGCAAGACGGGCCCCCCTCATCGGTCGGATAGAGGTTCTTGTGCATCACGACGGCGCGATGGCCTGTGACGCCCATGTCGTGGACGGTTCCCAGGCAGACCCGTTCGGGGTACTGCAAAATAAAGTCCGCGCTGTGCCCTGTCGACGGGGCACCCTCTTGGATCGTGAAGCTGACGAACCGGATCCCGTCCTTCCTCGTATTGTCCGTGACCTCACCCGACCAGGAACCCACGAAGTCGCTGCTGTTCAGGGCGGAGGGTGTGACCGGGGCTGTCTGTCCCGGATTCTTGTCGCCATCCCCTGCCTTGCCTTCCTTGTCCAGCAGCGGAGTGAGTGTCACCCCCGCGCCGGCGAGAACGAGCAGTCCTGCGGCAAGAGCGAGCCTCCTCTGCCAGCCCTTCCGCTTCGGTAAGTGGCGACGTCGGTCCTCGGGTGTCCTCCCGTCGCTCGGCTCCAATCGCGGTCCAGTCTCCGGCTCCCTGTCCGGTTCCGCGCCTTCATGCGCCTCGGTCCCCGCCTGCCCTTGCGGCACCGGCGTAGCAGCCGCTGCGGGGATGTCCTGATTCAAAAGACGGTCCGCCTGGGAACCGAGTCGGGTGAGCAGTTCGGCAGGAAGCCAGGGAGGTCGGACATCGGTGGAGTACAGCGCGGACTGAGCGGCGATCTCGTCCGTCGTGGGTCTGTGCCGAGGGTCCTTGTGCAGACAGTCCCGCACCAGTTCCAGCAACCCGGAGGGAAGACCTGTAAGGTCTGCCTCCTCCTCGGCGGTGCGGAACATCAGCGCATGAGCCCCGCTGTCCAGGGCGCCGAACGGAGTTCGGCCGGTGGAGGCGTAGTGGAGGACCACGCCCAGGCAGAAGACGTCCGAGGCCGGGGTGAGGCGCCGCTCACCTCGGACTTGCTCCGGCGACATGAAGCCCGGCGATCCGATCACGGCACCGGTCCGCGTAAGGAAGCCGTCGACGGGCGTCTCAAGGGCGCGGGCGATGCCGAAGTCGATGACACGTGGCCCGTCGGGGGTGAGCAGAATGTTGGACGGCTTCACATCGCGGTGGACCAGGCCAGCCCCGTGGATGTCGCTCAGGGCCCGGGCAAGTCCGTTGGCGAGAGCGAGGACGGACGCCACTGGCAACGGCCCGTACTCGCGCGACACCACGGTATGCAGGTCGGGCCCCAGGATGTAGCCGGTAGCCACCCAGGGCGTCGGCCCCGCGGTATCGGCGTCGAGGACAGGGGCGGTCCAGTTCCCCCCGACCCTGCGCGCGGACTCTACTTCCTGGGCGAATCGGCGCCGAAACTCAGGACTGTGCGCGAAGCCGTCGTGCACCACCTTGATGGCCACGGTTCGTCCGCCCTCGGAACGACCGAGGTACACCCGTCCCATGCCACCGGCACCGAGACGGCCGATCAACCAGTACGGCCCGATGCGTGGGGGATCCTCAGGCGACAGCATGTCCACGACATGACACTAGGCCACCCATCATCGGAAGTCAGCTGATCGACGCCATGCCGCCGCCAGGCCGACTCCTCGCCCGCGTTACCCCCGTGTCCTGAAGCGTGATTCACCGCGCCCGCCGCACGACGCGCCCAGGGGGCCGGGGGCGTTGTCGCGCCCGCAGCACTAGAACCAACCCGAAGCGGACATCACGCCGACGGTTGGTCGCGAACCCGGTCGTGTCTGCCGCTCGACGGGTGGCCTTCAGGGGTGGGTCAGTCGGCGGGCTGCAGGTGAGCGAAGACGACGAGGTTCTCTGTGTAGTCCTTGGCCGTTCGGTCGTAGGTTCCCGCGCAGGTGATGAGCCTGACCAGTGCGTCGGGGGTGTCGTCGTAGACCCGCTCGTCGGGGAAGTCGTCCTTGTGGAACTTCTCCACCGAGTCGATGACGAAGGCGGCTGAGCTGCCGTCGCTGCGCTTGACCTCGAAGCGGTCGCCGGCGTCGAGTTCGCCGAGCCGGGCGAAGACGGCTGGGGCGGTGGCGGTGTCGAGGTGTCCCGCGATGAGTGCGGTCCCCCGCTCTCCCGGGGAGATGCCGGAGGCGTGCCAGCCGACCAGATTGGTGTCATCGGCGGGTGGAGGGTTCAGCGCGCCGGAAGGGCCGATCTCCAAGCCGGTGAACGGCGCGTCCACCCCGATCTTGGGAATCCTCAGACGAATGGGGGCCGACCTCGGCATCGCCAGACCGTCCAGCGGGGCGGCGGCACTCGCGGATCCATCCGGTGAGGGAAGCCTTGCGTGGTCCGGTGCGGCTGCCGCAGCAGCTTCGGAGGAGGCCCCGCGCGCGGGCGCCGTATCCAGCATCGGGCGGCCGAAGACAAGTAGGAGTGCCGCCAGGACCATGGTCCAGAACACGGCAGGGACGAGCCATCGCGCTCGGCGCCGAGACGCCACCCGGCTGACGGGGTCCGGTCGGGTCATCACCAGAGATACCTTCACATTCGGGGCGGCGGAACCAGGATCAGCAAGGCACAAGAAATGAGCCAGTTGCGGGGCCCCTCCAGAAGGCGGCCCCGCAACTGGCACACGGTCACGCCGAGGTGCCGGCGGCCTTCCTGCGGCGGTAGAGCACAGCCGCGGCCAGGCCGCCCGCGAGCACCATGGCGCCGGTCGCGTTCATGCCGCCGCCCGTGAGGCCGCCACCGCCGGTGTGCATGCCGCCCTTGGGCTTCTCATGCTTGGAGCCCTCGCCGGACTCCTTGTCCTTGTCCTTGTCCTTGGACCACTCGTCGGCGTTGACGAGGGACAGGGCGCCGGCGCCGGTGTGCATGCCGCCCTTCGGCTTGTCGTAGTCCTTCTCGTGCTTGTCGCTCTTGTCGTGCTCCTTGGACCACTCGTCGCCGCTCGCGACGGACAGGGCACCCGAGCCGGTGTGCATACCACCGTGCGGCTTGTCGTGCTCCTTCTTACCGTGGTCCTTCTTGTCGTGGTCCTTCTTGTCGTGCTCGTCCTCGGCGCTGACGAGGGACAGGGCACCGGCGCCGGTGTGGACGCCGCCCTTCGGCTTGTGGTGCTCACGCTCCTGACTGTGGGACGAGTCGTCCTTGTCCCAGTCTCCGGCGGTGTTCGCGTAGGCGCCGGGTGCGGCGAGCGCCAGGGTGCCGGCGGCGGCTGTCGCGGCGAAAAGAATGCGGGCAGAGCGCATCGATGGACTTCCCTTCGTCTGCTGCGCCAGCTGACTGTCTGTCGGCTTCTCATGCGCAGCGACATGGCCCACCGTCAGCCGGTGCCTGACGGGCCGCCACTTGAGCGGGGGCATACGGGCCTAGGGCGGCAACGTGACATCGGCATCACCTCCGTCGGCTGAGGGTCCGAGCGCAGAGCCCCTCGCGGCTGCCCGCAGCGCTGCTGAGAACTGTTGCTGCTGGTAGGTGCCCATCCGCTGTGTGTGATTCTCCGCGTTGCCCTTCAGCGGGAACCGAAGTCAAGCCTGTGGCGCGGTTCACCCTTGAGGGTGACGCGTGTTACGCGGACCCAACCGTGCGGCGGGTGTGCCGGAGGGCCTGACGTGACCTCAGTGAGGTCCGTAGAGCAGTCGCCCCATGGGTGGCATTGCATCGAGTGACATGGCGGGGCAAAGGGCTCCGGCTCCTTTCGGTGAGTGTCCGGGACGGAAGGAGCCGGCGAGTCCGGCAGACCGATCACGCTCCGCCTGACGGCGGGAGTCTGTGGCTTGAACAGGAGGGGACGGGCTGAGGGGGGGGAGAACGAGAGACCGTTCTCCCCCTTCGTAACTCCGTCCCAGCATCGCCCTAGCTGTGCGGCCGTGCCTCCACCGTCCGTTCGATCACCCCTGCGGACAGCACGTGCGACGCCGCCAGGGCCCAGCATCCCCATCCCGTTCGTTGGGTCCGATGGCTGATCCGGGTCCGGCCGGAGATGACCGTGACGGGCTGGGCGACCGGGTGATCGGGCCGAAGGAGTGACCGGCGTTGCTTTGCTGGTCCGTATGGCTGTCCTGGAGAGCAGTAGCGCCTCCGGCGTGTTCGTGTCGTGGGGTGACGCCGGTATCCGGCCGGTTTCCAGCCCACCAAGGAGAACACCCCATGCGTATACCCCTGCTCGCTCCCGTCGTCGCGGCCACGGTGCTGAGCCCGCTCGCCCTCGCCACCACAGCGGCTGCCACGCCGGGACAGCCCGCCGTGAGCAAGGCTGCCGTGGCAGGTGACGCTCA